>JAKQCH010000223.1 GCA_029573825.1 Spirochaetota bacterium
ACAAGCCAGGTTTTCGTGAAATCCCCGAAAATCAGAATTAGTGAATTCAGCAGCAACAGCATGCCGCCGGTCAGGATTTCCTCCAGCCGGAATTCCAGCAGTTTATCAACAGGAATTTTCCCGTTATTCATGGCACACTAACCCTCACACATCTTTCTCCTGTATATAAAATACTGATTTTCTTCTGACATATTATATTTCCGGAAAATCATGCCGGTTCGAATGATTGTAGTACATGTAATCTATTTTTTCAATCATTTTTACCATGTACCGTTTCATATCCCCGGCGTCAGCAATATCTGTGGAGCACTGATTCTTTAATTGACCGCCGGATCGGTTATGTAGTATTGTGAGCAAATACTGTATCACAAACACGGGGAGGATACCGCTGATGGCAGATGAAAAAAAGGATTATACGGAAGCCTTTTCGTTGCAGATGAGGAAATTCCGCCCCTGGGGTGCGGCATTTTTTGCGTGGTTTGCGGTACTCATCGTTGGATCATTTATCGTCCTCGCGATGGAATGTGCAATGGAGCATTTCCTGTATTTTCTTATTGCAATGCTGCTGCTTGTGGTTCCTCTTGTACTCAGGACAATTACCGCGCTCCGGTGCCCCGCGTGCGGGCGGTTCATGGGAAGGGATGTATCGAAATTCTGCACCCTGTGCGGCGCGCAAATTCGAAAATGAAACAGGACATATCATAATAATTTCGGTACCGGAGCTCCACAATGGAAAAAGTTCAGCACTCTGAGAAACTGCGGCAGGCGCTTCTCAGAGCACAGAAGAGTGAAATTACGGAACACCATATATATGCAAGCCTCGGCGAAGCGGTCAGGGGCAGCGGCAACAGCAAAATTCTGAAAACCATCGCCATGGACGAAAAGCGGCACTATGAGTTCTGGAAACAGCACACCGGCCAGGACGTGAAGCCATCCCGATGGAAGGTATTCAGGTTTTACTGGATAGCGAGAATATTCGGACTCACCTTCGGCATCAAGCTGATGGAGCAGGGAGAGGGAAAGGCCCACGAAAACTACATGCACCTTGCCCTGGAAATACCCGGCGCCAGTACAATCGCCGAAGAGGAAGACGCTCATGAAAAAATGCTGATTGAGATGATAGAAGAGGAGCGCCTGAACTACATGGGCTCCGTGGTGCTGGGGCTCAATGACGCCCTCGTGGAACTCACCGGGGCCCTCGCAGGACTGACCTTCGCCCTTCAGGACACGCGCCTCATCGCTCTCACCGGCATCGCTGCATCGTTTTCCATGTCAGCGTCGGAGTACCTCTCAACAAAATCCGAGGACTCGGGAAAAAACGCCCTCACCTCGTCGGTCTATACCGGCATCGCCTATATCTTCACCGTGTTTTTCCTGATCCTCCCGTATCTCCTGGTTTCACATTATATGGTCTGTCTCGCATTGACGCTCCTCATCGCAATTGCCATAATTTTTCTCTTCAACTATTACATTTCCGTTGCGAAGGACCTGTCCTTCAAAAAGAGGTTCACCGAAATGGCGGTAATCAGTCTCGGGGTGGCCGGCATAAGCTTCGGGGTAGGATATCTCATCCGCACCTTTATCGGCATAGACGTTTAGGGGGTGATATATGAACATGAAAAAAATAATCTTATCGATTACAGTACTGACATTTCTTCTGATCATGAAACCGGGGCTCTTTCCACACATGGAAATTCCCGGCAACTACGAACAAATACTCCTCTCGGCGAAGGCGGTCGCTGTCGCAAAAATCACCGATATTGAATCAACCGAGTCCCGCTGCAGCGCAAGCAGGGTTTACACATTTAAAATCACGGAGACCCTGAAAGGCAGGATTGATGAGAACCGTGAATACAAACTCTATTATTCAATATTTTACTGGAAACAGGCAACGTGGCCGTGGCAGGAGGATTGCCCCAGTGTCCATTACACGGTCCCTCCTGTTGCACAAAATATGGAAAAAGGGAAATCCTACATCATAACTATTCAGCGCGATGATGACCGTTCAGACTACTACATTTCATCCTCGAAAGATATGTCAGAAATGCAGACCATCATGAATAAAATCCGCAGGGGGCGATGAACAGAGGAAGCTGTTCTTTACTGCTGTCCTCTTCCATCATCGCATGCGTCTTCAACTACAGCATTCCGGGCCATTTCGGCATGGATGTTGTTCTCACAGGGATCAAGTTCAAGTTTACGCATTGGCTTACTGCAGCATTCAGGATTATGTGCCCCTTCTCCGACTTCAATTGTACTGCTGCATTCCATACAGGTGTACTTCATTTTAATCGATTCCATATAATCCTCCGGCATTAATGTTATTTTAATATATCATAATATAGTAAAATTATTTAGCCTTTTCAACCTTTTTCTACACCCCGGCAAAACAGAAAACGCCAATAATGCCCCATGAATAATTAAAAAAAATACCCCTTTCAATCAATAATCAATTTACAAATAACACAATTTATATATCCTCATTATCGATGATGATAATATCGGGGGATTATTATGAGAAAACCTTTCTACTTCCTGCTGCGAAACACCCTACGTATATCATTTCTATTGTTTCTATTGTCAGCTGTCCCTTTGAGCTCGCAGAGCATCAATTTCGACACCACACTTTCCGAAAAAGCAGTGAAGGGAATCAGCAATATATCTTCATCCCTTATTGCAGATTCCCTTACCCCGATGACCCATTACGAATGAGGGAACTGGACCATTTCCCTCATTCCGGCTTATTTTTCTGTTGACCGTGCTTTTGACGATCCGGACCTCCGGGGGGACGACCTCAGGGGATGGGCCGCAGGACTTGGCGGCGGATATGCCGTTACCGACAGCCTGATGGCCTATGCAATATTTTCTGCATTAAAGATTGAGGGCACAATAGAGGCCAGGGATTACAACAATTACACCTTCGATACAGAATTCAGTCTGTATACAATGAATGCCGGGCTGGGATACGATCTCGTTTCAGGAAGAAGTACCTGGTCTCTTCCATTGTATATCGGTACAAGCATACAGCATTACCGTGCCGATATCGACCTGTCACCCGTTCCCGGCGCCTATGCTGCCCCGATGGACGTGGAGCTTTCGGGAGACGGATTTATCTATGCCCTTACGGCGGGGTTCGCGGTATCAAAGGAGTTCTTCGGGAAAGTACGGCTTACACCATATTTTCTCTATCTCTACAGCTTCAACAGCGCTGATATCACCGCTCACGCTTCCCAGACTGTACCTCTCGCCGGCACCATCACCCAGGATTTTGATCTTTCCCCTGGCCGGATCAATGCGAAGATGATAGGGCTAACCATAACACTTCTCAGTAAAAGGTCATGGTCCATTTCGGCAAGCGTAGGAGGTATCCTCACCTCATCAACAGGCTGGTACAATGAACATTTCCTTGATGGTCTGAAAATGAAATCCTTTGTCATTGCCGCAAGCTATCGGGGGGGCATGGAGTAGCAGCACGCAGCAGGAATAATTGCCCATATCAGGATGCCCTTGGGATGTATGATCAAAAAATAATGATTCCTGAGTATTTTATGAAGGAACGTTATTGACAGACAGACAGCATATTCCTATACTTCGGCACAGACAAAAAAA
Source organism: Spirochaetota bacterium (assembly GCA_029573825.1). Lineage (GTDB taxonomy): Bacteria > Spirochaetota > UBA4802 > UBA4802 > JAGODF01 > JAKQCH01. The sequence continues at coordinate 3,610 of JAKQCH010000223.1, forward strand.
ATAACACCTCGAGGAGCAATTGATGGCGGCAATTGGAGAACTCTTTGAATACAAACACGTCCCGGACCCGGATGTTCTGGTGGGAATTATTAAGAAATCAGTTATCGAACGTGAAGAGGCTGATGTAATTCTTGATTACATTCTCAACGAAACTGAAAAGCTGTTTACTTTTGACAACTACATACTTGATGTCAGCAAAGTCGAGCAGATCAACGCCGGTGTGGTGGGAATACTCATGAAATCCCTAAATCATTTAAAAAAATACAAGGGATATGTGATCCTTGTCATGAGTGAATCATTTTTGCAGAAGATCATGCTGCAGCACCCGGAGATGTTCGATTTTTACGCGGTATTTCACTCGATTGAGGACGCGGTTACATATATTCAGCGTCACAAGTAAAAAGCAGCGTTATCCCGCCATTCTTTATTCAAGAATGGTGCTTGCTGAAACCACATGAGGAGGTATTTCAGTGACACTTACAGGAGTAATAATTTTTATCATTGTCGGGGTGCTCGCAGGATGGCTTGCGGGACTTATATGGAAAGGCAGGGGTTTCGGATTTCTCGGAAACCTCGCCATTGGAGTTGTAGGCTCCTTTCTCGGGGGATATCTTTTCGGGTTACTTGGTTTTCATTTCCACGGCTTTATAGGCTCGACAATATCTGCGCTGGCAGGAGCTTTAATTCTTCTCTACGCAATAAGCCTGATAAAAAAATAATTTTTTATCGAATTACAAAGGTACCTTCCGCGTTGCCGCATACAGGTAACCCCGCTCCAAAAGGGGGGAAAACCTGTATGGTAATAATATCAGTACCCTTTCATGCAGGACAGGCAGCTACTCTACTATAAAAAACTTCTCCTTCGGCGCATTGCAGACAGGACATTTATCCGGAATTATTTTTTCACTGACATAGCCGCAGACTTCACAGATATAGTATTCCGTGAATTCAGCTTCGGTGAGATGCTCAAGTGCCTTGCGGTAAAGTTTTGCGTGAATTCCTTCAACATCCTTCGCCTGGGAGAACACTATCGCAGCAGCCTTTTCCCCTTCCTCTTCCGCATCCTGCAGCATCCTGGGATAATGATTGCCGTTCACTGCATTTTCCTGCTGAAACGCATATTCCATGTTTGACTGCGTATCCTTAACCGCCTCAAGGAGACGGAAATGACGTCTTGCGTGAACACTTTCAGATGCCGCTACCGCCCTGAAAAGATGCGCAATCTGCGGAAGGTCCTCTTTATCAGCCTTAGCGGCATATTCAAGGAGCCTCTGGTATGCCTTCGCTTCACCGACAAACGCGGCATGAACATTCTTTGCTGTCTTTTCCTTCATTTCTTTCCTCCAACAGATTGATATCTAACATATTACCATACTGCAGAACCAGTGATCACAGGAACGTCTGATAATTAAAGATAATGCAGACAATCTTATACCCGAAATACAGGATCAGCACGCATAACAGCACCGTCAGTACAAGATAGGCATTGTGGACAAAATGTTCCGGAAAAGCGTTCTTCGCCCGGTACACCAGAAATCCCACAAACATAAGGTAACCGCCAAGTCCGAGACAGCCTGAAATTACAAAAATTGCCCGTATCCCCGCTCCCGCAACCTCAAAAAGGTTCAGGTCCAGATACAGCTTATATCCCACCAGCCACCATACTATCATTCCGGGATTTGTGATGGCAATCGTAAATCCCTTCAGGAATGAATAGCGTTTCCGGTAGATGATCGGCTCATCGCTGTTCACAAGGGTATGGCGTTCCTTCATCGTCCGGTACACTATATATGCAAGGACTAAAATACCAAGAGAATAAATCCCTATCTGGAAAGGACGAAGATGAAGAAAACCGCCAAATCCAAACAGCGTCAGTGCTCCATATATAAAATCGGAAGTCATTGAACCGGCGGCCACAGCGAATGCCGGTTTAATCTGATGATTAAGGGACTTCTTGATCACGACGAGCTGCACTGCTCCCACCGGTATTGACGATATTGCGCCCAGAGCCATACCGAAAAGAATTGTAACACAAATTTTTAATAAAAATATACAGTCCATTTTACACATCCCGCTTTAATCACAAAGCCTTCAGCAATGCGGGGAACATTTTCAATGCAATCAGGCAACTACGCAAGCAAAAAAGAATTAATTACGCCTCATCCATAATTTTGAATTTCGTTACATAAATAATCATCCCGTTCAAGAGGATAACCGGATTTCATATTTTAAAATTTTTCACATACCGGTGATAATATTATTGAACTAACCCGTTAATAAAATTAATAACGTATTGGAAACCATTCATGATTGTTCGCACGTCATGGATGAGACCATCAGATTTCCAGGGGGGTATCATGCAGGACCAGACACAGGACACATCAGCAATCGGGGGCCTGGACAGGAACGCACTGTCAGGATATATAATCGACATGCTGCACCGCACCATTGTTCACTACATTTTCTGGTTTAAGGAAGTTGAACATCAAATGGGTTCCCGAAAAGCCCTGGAACTCATGGACACTGTGTTTCCAAAAACCTTTTCCCTTCAGATGGAACGGCTCTCAAAAAGCTTCGGATTTGAAATGCAGAACGGCATTCCATCATTCATTG
>JAKQCH010000325.1 GCA_029573825.1 Spirochaetota bacterium
TTCACCCGCTGCAGCTTGACGTGATAAACCGCGTGGTAGTACTCCGCTCGAATCCCGGTGAGATAGTGCTAACCCCGTTTATGGGCGTCGGGTCGGAAGTATTCGCAGCAGTTATGAACGGACGGCGCGGTATAGGATTTGAACTGAAAGAATCCTATTACCGGCAAGCGATAAAAAACATGGAATATGTTGAACAGCACAAAGAGGAAACAAAAGAAAAAACATTATTTGACGGATTGGTGGATAATGCAATCGCGCAAATTTAGCCTCCTCGAATCCCTTACCAACGTCGCCGTCGGCTACCTCGTTTCCCTTGCCGGCCAGGTGATTATTTTCCCTGTTTTTGGCATAGCGGCGTCGATAAAGCAGAATCTTTTAATCGGTGTCGCGTTCACGGTGCTGAGTATTGCCCGATCATATTGTTTGCGAAGGGCTTTTAATCGGATAAAAAAATAAAAAAACAAACACAAAAAACGCTTGACAAATTATGCGGGGATTAGTAGATTATAAGAGTTAAGAGAGTTGGGAAACCATGAAACATAAAACCAACTACCTTCGCTTTTATGATACAGAAGACGACGCCATTGACGCAATGCGCCGCCATAACAGGACTATAAAAACGCTGAGACACCGCGCGTCCGATTTACGGTGTGTTATTGAAGGTCCGGAGGATAATTTCGCGGTTGTGGATATTGACACCGCGATAATGTCAGATTTACAATATCGATTTGCATCATAAGGAGACCGCCATGCCGTCAACTTTCGTATGTGACCGCTATCAATATCCCATTGAGCAATTACAAAAGGAGACGATCAATTCTCCGTTGCGCGTGGTTATTCGAGGATATGCGGAAATCAGACGCGGAAAAATAACCTACTTCGACAGGAGCGACGCCCATGCACACCGAGGAGATGATCAGAGAAGCAAACGAAATATTTAGCCAGATCGAGAGCCTCATGGACCGGATGAAGCACATGATCAACGAACCCGCACGGTGTCCCGCATGTGGTGAAATATCACGAGGTATCTGTGACGCGTGCCGGAACGATCCTAAAAACTGACATGTGTTATCAAAACTGTAAACATGAAAACCGCGATGGCGATTGCAGACTGCCCCGGGAGCGTCGGAGAATATTATGCCCGGATTTACGGGAAAAGAATGAGGAGGAATATGATGATATCGAAACGCCTGATAATTGAAGCCGCGATAATCGGTCTGCTGCTCGTACTGGTACTCGAGGCCCGCGAACTCATCCGTGTCGAAAACGATAACCGCGAAACTCTCGGCGAGGTCCGGACCATGGTCACATCCATGTTCACGCAGGGCAGGGTGGGGATGGAGGTGAAGTAGCCATGTGTATGTGTGTTGAAAATATTGAACGGGATTACCAAAGAAATAATTATCGAGGATGCGAAGTTGAAGTCCAAGAGGCGCATGTCGATGGCTGGTTATTCCCTGTAATTCGATTTTCATATTACGACAAGGCGACCGGAAAAATAGAAATCGGATCGCTATTCCCGGATTATTGCCCGTTTTGTGGTGAAAAATACGATCATAGGGATATATCTAAATTTGAGCCGCACGAGCGCCCGGACGAATATAAGCGGATATGTCCTACGATACCGGCCGCAAAAGGAAAATAACATGCAAATCCCAAGACATTTTCTATCAACTGCAATTATCGATTACCATAAGCAACTGCTTGAGAAGCTCCCAGGCCATCGCGTGATCGTTGACGGACTCATGTGCCGGGTCGGCGCCGTGGACGTGGAAAAGCAGATTGTTATTTTCGAGACTGTGGGGGAGGGAGCATGAGCGGGGTAATGCGCCGCGCCTATATCCGCCTAACCCGCGGCGTGAACCCAGGATCAACCGAAATCCTGCTGACGGTTCCGCTGTCATCCGTGACCATCGCGGGGATGCTGGGAGAAATACGGGCGGCGGTAGAGCCGATAGACGCGGACGGCGTGGTGATTGACTCGGTGAGTTTTCATGAGGTGAGGGAAAAATGAATAATAACCCAGAAATATATAATTCATTATGTTTGTTAGATTCAGAGGATATGATTGATACATCATATGAAGCGTTAATTTCTATGATTCAAGCATATAATTTTGAAAACCAAAATAATACTTATTTCAATAAATTAACCAAATCACAAAAAAGAATTAATATAAAATGGTATGAATCGTTGTTTTTTGGTATATATTTCCCTGCGACAAAAAGAAATTATTTAATAAATGAAACTGATTTAAAAAATGATAATTTAATAAGTACCGGATCAGTGGTTGTTAAACAAGAAAGTAATGATATTTTATTTTCATGGAATACTATTTGGGAATGCCAGCGTCCAGATGAAAAAAACTTTTTACTTCCTCATTGCAAAGATAAAATAATTA
>JAKQCH010000340.1 GCA_029573825.1 Spirochaetota bacterium
CTTGAATTCATAAAAAAAACCCAGGACAGGCTTTCGGAAAAATACCGGTTTCATATAATGGATCATGTGATAAGCTTTTACGGTATCTGTGAGAAATGCAGAATGAAATCTCAGGAGTAGGGTATTTTTTTTGCAGTTAAAGTGAAAATGATTATCATTACCATATTTTACAGGAGGTATGTTATGCCAGCAGGTGATGGAACAGGACCCAATGGTTTCGGTCCAATGACAGGAAGGGGCGCAGGATTCTGCTCCGGATATTCTGTGCCGGGATATGCGAATCCACTTCCGGGGAGGGGATTCGGTGCTTATGGAAGATCCGGCGGGTACGGCGGATACGGCAGGGGGCGTGGAGGCGGCGGACGCGGATGGCGCCACAACTTCTATGCAACAGGAATGCCCTATTGGGCCAGAGGATATCAGCCGGCTCCCGCAATGCACGTATACGGATATTCCGGCGCGCAGCCTGAGTTTTCTGCGGAAGATGAGATGAAAATGCTGAGAGACCAGGCTGAATTTATGCAGAAGGAAATTGCCGCGGTACAAAACAGAATACAGGAGCTTGAAGGACTGGCCTCCGGCAGGAAGGAATAACCGGAAATCCTCTGCATTATGGAAAATTCCTTATGCATACATAAGAAACTATGCAGGTTTTGGACCGGCTCCTGATTGCAGTGTATGGGCCGGTTCATTTTTTATGGGACATGATACCATGAGGAATGCATCAAATATGGTGCGGATGCTGTAATAGAACATGTGATGGAGAAAAGAAATGGCAGTAACAATTAATAATGATCTGTGTACCGGCTGCGGCAGGTGTGAAAGGGCCTGCCTTGCAGGGGCAATAATGATTGATGAAACGATTGACAAAGCAGTTGTAAATCCCGCATTATGTACAGAATGCGGGGTATGTGTGAATGAGTGCAAAAGAGGTGCTCTGTCATTTGAATATGCGGTGCCGAGTCCCCGTGCTGCAGCGGCAGAGGATAATCCTGACGGATTCATACGAAGGGCGTTATCCCTTGGCAGCAAAATTGTTAACATGGGCGGCAGTTCAGGTTCAGGCGCCGGAATACGTGATGGCAGCGGACGCGGTCGCGGTTCAGGCCGCGGAATGCGTGATGGCAGCGGTCGTGGTATGGGGCGTGGTTCCGGCCGCGGCATGGGAGGAGGTTCCGGGCGTGGCATGGGGAGTGGCCGCGGGCCGGGAAGCGGTAAGGGAAAATAACAATTTGCCGGAAATATCAAACTGACAATAGAAACCACAGGGCCGGAGTTAAGCATTTTATGGAAATAATTTCATACAGGCCGATCGGCGTGATCAGAAGTAATCATACGAAACCGGAAGATGTTCCGATACAGCCGGTCTTTGCCGCGGGCTGCAGGGGGAGAGCGGAAATATTCCCTGAGTTTGCGGAAGGCCTCCATGACCTTGAAGGCTTTTCTCATCTGTACATGATTTACCATTTTCACCGTGCGGGCCCGATGAAGCTCCGTGTCAAGCCGTTTATGGACAACATAGAGCGGGGACTGTTCGCGACCCGCGCTCCGGTGCGCCCGAATGCCATTGGATTGAGCATCGTTGAGCTTGTGGGAATTGAGGGATTGGTGCTGCACCTTGACGGTGTGGATATCCTCGACGGGACGCCGCTTCTTGATATCAAGCCTTACTCCGCACGCTTTGACTGTATTCAGAACACCCGCAACGGGTGGCAGGACACGGTGCGCGATGAGGATGCGGCTGTTCGGGGCCTCCGTAATTTCAGGCCGGGCGCAAAGGATTAAAAGATTTATTGTCGATATCGTCCTGATCATCGAAGGAGTGCAGATGCAGTTCCGGTCATGCCGCAGATACCATGAACAGTTCAACTATTGAAAATATGCAGGGTAATCTTGTACCCATTGACCGGAACCAGCTCAGGGACTATCTTCTGGCAAAAGAGGTTCCGGTGTTTGAAGCGGAGCTGCTGAAATTTGCGGCCGATATATCATCCCTCCCCGATACCACGGAGGAACTCTTCAGGGTCCACTTCTCGCTGTTTCACGAACTGTATGCAATAAAATTTGATGACGCTTCAAAAGGATATTATCTCCATATCGACCCCATGAGGATACGGATGCTCCAGGTTCCTGAATCGGGTCTGTGCAGGCATTATTTCCCGGAGGAGGGGATGTACTGCGGAGATTCCACCGGTAACGGAAATTACTGCCCTCACCATGAATATTTATATGCGGACAATATCAACAGACCTCTCTTCGATCCTCTCTATGATTTCTATATGAATCCGGAAAACATTATATTCGGCACAAGCCGTCTCCTTCAGAAGCTGATGAACGGGGTGATTGTGTATGCCTTCAGGCGCGGTGAAATTGAAAGGTCCCTTGCGTTTTTTAATCTCGTGAAACCTGACAGCGTGAGGATACGGAAGCGGTATCATGAGTTAGCGAGAAAATATCATCCGGACAAGCACCAGGGGAATGAAGAACTCATGAAGGAGCTTAACAGATCATACCAGGTGCTGAAAGAGGTATTTGTGGTGTGATGAGCCGGGATTGCTGGTATAATAAAAATCCCTTCACCTGGGTGAAGGGATTAACTGTGGTCCTGTATTTTTATTGAAGAAACGACATCAGAACGTGAACATGAATGAAGACTGAACTTTCCAGTCATCACCGTCAGCGGTGTTCAGGTATTCTGTGTCGATATAAGCTACTTCAACGCCAAAACGGAAGTTCGGGCTCATGTACCACCAGAAATTACCCCATGAAACAGTGTTTTTCTGCCTGTTGCCGTTGGCGATAGATTCTTCTTCAACAACCTCACGGCCGCTTCCAAAACTGAAAGTCAGGGGAACGCTGAAGCTCCTCAGGTCAATACGGAGTTCTCCGAATCCACCGCGGCTTTCCACGGCGTCAATTTCAGCGTATTCGAATCCCTGGTTCCTCTTGGTGACTCCTTGTGCAATACCCCCGAAGAAGGTATCAATATTTTCACCTTCAAAATAATGACCGGTCAATCGGATCGGCCCAAGGGTAAATGCCGCAAATGCCTGTCCATACCATGATTTAACGACATCAGAACGTGAACATGAATGAAGAATGCACTTTCCAGTCGTCTCCTTCGCTGATTACAAGATATTCGGTCTCGATATAAGAAACTTCAACAC
>JAKQCH010000342.1 GCA_029573825.1 Spirochaetota bacterium
TAAAGGAAGGCGTTCCATTACGGTCATGGCTGTGCATTACAGAGTCTGTGCTGAAATGGTTAATCATCGTTATTGCATTTATTTCCATTATAAATACCTCCTATTCCCGGAAGATATCTGATTATATTTTCGACATTTTATTAAAAAAAATAATACAAAAAATGAAGATTAACAATTATAAGGCCTGTTCAAAATTGTTTTAAATTAAGGGAAATCTTGATTTTTATATTGAAATAGCAATCTTTCAGAAAAAATTCCCTTGCATCGGAATCAATAGTATCAATGATGTTAGTTACTTTTTTAATAAAAAAAATTATATCGTTATTTCTGCATTCAATTAATGTAGAGGATCGGACAGAGTCGTGAAAGAAAAAATATCGCAGGGAAATGAAGTTATAGAAATTTGGGACTGGGAAAAGGCGGTCCCCACGGGAAAATCTGTACTCAGGGGCGACGCCCACAGGTATGGAGTTGCGCATGAAGGTGTTCATCTCTGGATTATCCGGCCCACCGTAATCGGATGTGATGTCCTGTTTCAGGAACGGGCTTCTCACAAGGAGCAGTATCCTGATTGTCTTGATATTACCGTGGGAGGGCATGTCCCCTTCGGTACGGTGAGCAACAAAATACAGAAAGAATCAATGGAAGAGATCGGGATATCGCCCGGTGACGATGAGATGATTGATCTCGGATGTTTCAGATATGAAGAAAAGACGGAGTCATTATTTCACCGTGAGTTTCAGAAAGTATATCTATATGAAACCAGAAGGGAGCTTTCTGAATATCGTTTCATGGATGGTGAGGTTTCCGGGATTTATGCTGTTCCCCTTGAGAAACTTGAAACGATGATGCAGCGGGACATTTCATTTTCCATTGAAGGATTTAATGGAAGGGATATAATAACCAGAGAGGTCGGGAGGAAGGACTTTCATCCGCTTCTTTTTGCGGATTCAATGAATTTGTATATGAAGATTGTCCTCACTGCGATACATCAATTAATTGAAACCGGTACCGTGACGGTGATGATGCCGGCTCCGGCATAAAATTTTTTAAAATTCTGGAATGATACAGATGAATTCAATACTTCACTCAACAAAATCTCTGTGGGGAATGATGAGGAAAATCCTTGGGCAGTACAGGGCACATTATCTTCCGGGACTAATCACATTTCTGGTTTTTTTTGGAATAAGCAATGTCCTGAATTTTTCATTCTCGTATATGGGCAATACAAATCCTGAAGTTGCAAAGGCGATCCTGGTAAACTTCTGGGGGACGATAATTCTGCAGATTCTCAAGGTCCTCATTGCATACGGTGTTATCGGGGCGCTGCTGGGGGTTCTTGTGTTTCGTGCTGTCATTGAGGCGGGGCGTACTTTTCATCGGTCACCGGGGTATCGAACAGCGGCTGGTTTCACTGTTGGTATCCTGGTATTTTCCACAATGCTGCAGTTTTGTGAAAAGATAATTATCAACCCCCAGCTGTACGTTGAAAATTTCGCATCCCACAGCTGGCTTTTCCTGTCATTTCAGATGTTTCTCACTGACAATATTCACCCTCTGGTTTTTTCCGTGCCGTTGTATATAATAATGCTGCTGGTGGTGTGCTTCGCGTTAAAGCCGGTTGCGTTGCGGGAAGTGAAAGCCCTGTTCACGCGCATAATTTCATTCAGGTTCAGATGGTATGCAGCCGGGGTGATCTGTGTGATGATAATTTTCATGGTACTGTATCAGCAGCGGGTGATTTTCTATGAAGAAGACCGGCGTCCGAACATTCTGATCCTTTCTTCAGATGCGGTGAGGTCGGACCACTTCAGCGCCAACGGTTATTCACGGAGTACGACGCCCAATATTGACCGCGTTATAAACTGCTCACTCCAGTTCAGGGGGGTTATGACAGCGGTGCCGAGGACGTTTCCGTCATGGGTGAGTATTTTAACTTCACAGTATCCGCTGTCCCATAATATCAAGCACATGTTTCCACGGAGCCGCGACCGGAATATTTTCTTTGATACCGCATGTACTGCGTTGAATGCAGAAGGGTATCGGACCGGGGTTATTTCTGATTTTGCGGGTGATATTTTCCCACGGATTGATCTCGGATTCAAGTATACCCGGGCGCCGCATTTTAATTTTACTGCCCTGGTGAAGCAGATAATTATTGAAAAGCAGACGCTGCTGCTGCCGTTTATTTCCAATGGCCTGGGAATGCTGCTGTTTCCTGAGATGAGGGGGATTGCGAAATATTCCCATCACCGCATGGTGTCTGATGAAACAATTGATTATATTGATTCCGCCAGGGGACGTCCGTTTTTCCTTACGGTATTTTATTCAATTACGCATTTCCCATTTGCCGCTCCGTATCCATATTATCAAAAATATGCGCGGGGGGGATACAGGGGCCCTTATAAGTATTACAAACAGGTCGTTATTCAAATGGATAACGGCAGCGGAACAACAGGTGAAGATACCGCTGAAGACAGGGAGCAGGTGATTTCACTCTATGATGGATGCCTTAATCTGTTTGACCTTGAGGTGGGGCGGGTCATGGCGCATCTCCGGAAGCAGGGACTCCTCGATAATACGATAGTAGTAATTACTTCGGACCATGGTGAGAACCTTTATGATCATAACCTGGGGATGGGGCATGGGGAACACCTGAAGGGATATCCGGCACTGGAGATACCATTTATAATTCATTATCCGGGTAAAAGGGATCTTTATACCGGGACAAAAAAAGGGTTTTTCAGCAGTATTGATATTATGCCAACATTGTTTGCGTGCGCCGGGATTAGGAAACCGGAATTTTTCCGGGGGCGGTCATTAGTATCAGAAAACCGGGATACCGGCAATGGAATAAACTCCTATAGCGAAACAGGGCTGTGGTTTGACAACAACAAGAGCTCCCCGCTGTTTTTTCACCATGCAAGAATTGATTATCCGGACATCACCGGGATATCCGACATGGATATGGAGTACAACCGTGAAATTGTTATTCAGCAGCGGTATCAAAATATTACCAACGCAGCAAAATACCGGGCGATTATTTCCGGAAAATACAAACTTATCTACATACCGCTCCCCGGGGGCTCGCGGTTTGAACTGTATGACCAGGAAAAAGATCCTTTCAATCAGCATAATATTGCAAAACTGCATAACGGGATACTGCAGAAAATGAAAAAGCTGTTTTTTGATTTTGTGGTGAAAGAAAGTAATAATAATTTTATTGTAAACAGGGGTTTTCTTTTCCCGATGTTTTCTGATCCGGCATTTTAGATGCAGAGATGTTCTGATACGCAGTTTTTCATGCCGTTCTTTACACAGCATTTGCAAAGTATGATGTTGTGATTTTTCTGCTGCCGATGGCGGCTCAGGGGAAAAGTTTTTTACGGCAGTAATTATTTTAACAGGCAGAGACAATTCATGAAGTATGTAAAACTTTTTATTGCGGGACTATTTCTTGTATTTGGCGTGGGACTGGCAGGGGTGTATGCTTTCTGGTCCATTATCTTTTTCCCTGATGATTATGAATGCACACGGGAAGAGGCCCTGCGGCGGTCAGAAACAAATGGCTCACAGGTCATGACGCATATGCTGGCGACGATGATTGATCAGGCAGTGGTGAGTGGAAACTATTCGCGGCGACATGTAGACGGTATTGTACGGCAGCTGAAAAAGAAATTGTACCTGATAAAAGAGGATGCCTATATCCGTTCGGACAAACGGTACCTTGTGTGCCGGTTCGGTACCGGTACCCCTGGAATATGGGTGGATGAACGTTCATCGATACTGCTGCCGTCGCGAAATACTGTTACGTATACCATTAAGCTGAAGCAGAACGCTGTCATGGAATTTTCCGCACTATCTCCTTCAGGAAAGGGGGTGCTTTCTGTCGAAGTGTTTCTGAAGGGGCAGCCGGTTTTTAGAAAGTCATATTCATTACCTGCATATACAGAATCTCTCGGAGAGAATGATGTCGCAATGCGGCTGAATAACCGGGGATACCAGCGGGCACGGGATGATCTCAGGTGGAAGGAATTTTCCGTCGATCTTGCTCCCTGGGGTGGAAGGGAGATCAGCATACGATTTTCATACAGCAGCGATTCGGGAACAGCCTTTATCGGAAACCCTCGCATTTTCGCCCGGGCGGAAATGCGGCGTCCCAACGTGGTGTATATCATCTTTGATGGTGTCGCAACGAGGCACTGGAGCATGTATAATGAAGATTCCGGCCTTACGCCGTATATGGCGGAAACAGCGGAACATGAATTCCTCGTGTTTAACAACATGTTTACTCTTGGAGACAAGACAAGAATATCCACGGTGGGACTGTTTTGTTCGGTACTTCCCTTTGTAACGCACCACGGTATTAACAGAAACTTTATTCCGGAAAGTGATATCGAGCTTTTCCATGAAAGCGTGAGGGAGGGGCGTTTTGCAACGCTTCCCGATGTGTTCCGCAGGGCAGGATATGTCACGGAGCAGTTCGGCAACAGTGGATTTACTGTTCAGCTCATATCAACGGGGGTTGATTACGGTTTTGAGCGGTCCTTTGAGTTTTCATACAATCCTTATGATACTTACGGCATATCACACAGATTCTTCAGGTTTCTTCAGGAAAACAGGGACAGGGAATTTTTCGCCTATTGTCATTACAATACGCCCCACAAGCCTTTTTTCGCACCTGCCCATCATTACCTGAAGGGCATTGTGAATTCACCTCTCGGCAGCCTGTGGAGGCCGGATTTTATGGGTTGCATAAGCTACAACGATGATGTGTTTAAAAATATTCACACCGCGCTGAAAACAAACGGGCTTTTGGATAATACGGTTATCGTGTATGCGACTGATCACGGGGCGGGTTTTGACCTGTCCCATTTTGATGCTGGATTTCAGTATGCAGATTATACCCGGATGACATATATGATGCGGATACCGGAAAACGTGTCGGGAAAGCACGGCATACGAGCGCGGGGCAAGGTGGATACATTTCTTTCTTCAATAAATACAGCGCCAACCCTTGCGGCCCTTGCGGGGATCGGCCGGGTGCCGCAGTTTAAAGGTAACAGTTTTATTCCGATTTTAAAAAAGAACAGTGTGTCTTTTTTCGGAAAGGAGATATGGACATTCGGGCGTAAACAACTTTCTCTTATTACCGATGACCTGAATAAATACATTCTCACCAATGCAGACGCGAAACGGTACGTGAACCGTGAGTACGTGGTATGTGGAAGAGAGCGGGAAGTTCCTTTTGAAATGATTTTTGACCTGAAAAAAGATCCCTGGGAAACGCGGAATATTCTCAACCAGCGCCATGATCTTCTGGCAAAATTCAGGAAAAGGATTCTTGATGCCGATATACACCATCCCGAGAGAACAGTGCTTGCCTTTGTCCCGGATGATGCGGCGCTTCATACCATTGAAGTTTCAGTGAAGGGGCCCGCGCGAATTGTCCGTGCAGAGCTCTACACGGCAGACTTGAAAGAGGCAAAGGGTATTGCAGTGAAGGGATCTGGGATTTTTTCATTTTCGGTAAAGGATACACCCCGTTATTTCGTTTTGGAAAACAGCGACGACAGGGCCGCTCTGACGATATTGGTGAAAGACAACGGGAAGGCTGTTCCCGGTGACCGTCTTTTCGGAACGTATCTGTATCTCAATAATTTCAGCAATCCCCTTGAATTGCGAAACACTGAGGATTTCCTGATTTTGAACCAGACAGTGCTTCCTGATATTGCGGTGTTACAGGCGAAAAAGACCACAGGCCTTCGTGTGGGAGTGTCACGTATGGACCTCCATCGATGGATCGATATCGGGGGACTTGAACAGAAGAATATTACCGCAGGCATGAAGCAGACATTGAAATCATGGGGTTATATCCAGTAAAACGATGCATACTATCTCCTATGATGATTCACTCTCTTTACAGAAACCCGTATATATTGATGTGCGTTCCCCCCGTGAATACCGGGAGGATCATATTCCGGGAGCGGTAAATATTCCAATTTTTGACGACGCGGAACATGCTGATGTCGGAACGCGGTATAAAATGTCCGGTCAGGACGCGGCAGTCACCCTGGGAAGCAGGATTGTCGGCAATAAACTTGGCGATATAATCAGCAGGATTCAGGAAATCTCCAAAAGGGGCATTCCGGTTATATACTGTTTTCGTGGTGGAATGCGCTCATCATCTCTTGCGGCGTTACTTGCGTCCCTTGAGTTTTCACCGGTGTATCAGCTTCAAAAAGGCTATAAAGGATACCGGAATCATGTTCTATGCAGTATTGAAAGCATTGAAACAAATTCCATGCCGCAGCTCTTTGTTCTGCAGGGCCTGACGGGAACGGGAAAGACTGAAATACTGCACTTCCTCGACAATGCTGTTGATCTTGAAGGTATAGCGGGGCACCGGAGTTCAGTGTTCGGCGGTATCGGGAAGTCTCAAAATTCGCAGAAGTATTTTGAGAGCATGCTGCTGGACCGGATAAGGGCGCTTCAGAATGCGGCGTACATGGTGATTGAAGGCGAGGCGAAGAAAATCGGGAACTGCCATATTCCGCAGTCGTTGTTTTCCATAATGCAGTGTGCCCCTACAATTTATATTACCGCACCGATACAGAGAAGGACCGAAATCATCAGGAGAGAATATACCGGAAATTTTAATGCGGAAGAAGTCAAAGGAATTGTGGATTCACTTGATTCCCGGATTGGACAAAAAAATACTCTTCTGTTGCGGGAATATATCGACAATAAAAATCTTGATGATTTCATTCAGCTCCTTTTAACAAAATATTATGATCCTCTGTATCACCATGCCCTGCAGAAAAAAGAATATTGTGCGGTGATTGAAAATAATGACAGTGAAGAGGCAGCCCGGAAGATTAATGAAATAATCGCATCAGCACTTTCGATCCGGCAATCCCCTCGTGATTTGTCGTAAACCTTTCCGGAGTTGATTTGTACATCGTTGTAACTATGTGCCTGTTCCCGAAATGGACTACCGGGACTTCTTTACGAGAAAAACGGGGTTGAAGTAATTTTATATTGCAAAAATCAATACGAATTGATATAATGCGCCTACGTACCCCGGGAAGGTTGGAGTAATTTCGGGAAAAAAATATACGATGGTGCAGTAGTGTACTACCTGGATCTGTTTTTTACATCTCTTGTTATCCTGCTTTATTTATACTATTTCGGGTATAATATAATCAAGCGGTTCAGCTATACGATAAATAAACTGCTGACCCTTACGACATTCCTTTCCATCATCATGTTTTCATCCGTGATGTTCCAGCTTGTTGCCGGTGAAGGTGTGCTTACGAATTACTCGGGAAGGATTTATTTTGCTGCTTTCCTTTTTGTCCTCCAGACGATTTTCCATTTCACCCAGATGTATCCCCAGTTTGAAAAACAGTCATCACCATGGTTCATTATTGTTTCCGGGGTTCCGGGTATTGCTGTTATTGTGTTAACCGCTGTCACCGATTTCGTTGTTGCCGGGGCCCGGTTTAATAATAATGAAATAACCTATGTTTTCGGGGAGTTCTCTTATATTTACTTTATATTTACTGTTGTCTATATTGCAGGGGTTATTGTAATATTTTTTTATAAGTACAAATCAATTGAAAACGATGCTTTTAAAAATCAGTTGTTCATGATGTACAGCGGGGTCTTGTTTGGTGCTGTCCTGATTTATTTATTTACACTCTATTTTCCCTACTTGCGGAACGTACACGTTTTCAAACATCTCGCGCTTATTTTTTCAAGTATGCTGATCGGCGGTATTTTTAACTACGCCCTGTCAGATGTCCGAATCCTTGACTTTAAACGATTTTATCTTAAAACCGGATATACGATTACAATATTCCTTCTGCTTTTTTTCCCATCATTATTCATTCTGGATTTCAGCATGACCCTTGCGGTCAGCGGATATGTTATGCCTCCCGTAGGTATAGCATTACTCCTGTTTCTGTATTTATTTTTGTTTTACCGCTTTGCACGGTTGCCGATTCAACGGGTGTTTAAAAAAACATATCTGCAGTTTGAGAGTAAAGTTAATGAGTTTTTTCAGGATATCTTAACTCTTTCGGAAGAACAGGAGCAGAGCCGTTTCTGGGACTATTTTTTTAAAAATATAATTATTACATTGGAAGAGCGTTTTGATATCAGAAGGGCTGCGTTTTATGTGTTCAGCAGTCAGGATCGTGAATACCATTTCAGTTTCGGATTTGGTGAAAAGACAGATATTCAGGTGATTCGGGAAGACAATCCGATCGTTAAATGTATTAATGATTATAGAAAACTAATTGAGATATCCCTCTTCATCACTGATCATGATTTGCAGAAATACCGGCGCATTCTCTATACGATTTTTAAAAATAATGATATACGGGTTATCATTCCCTTTATCAACAAAGAGGGTGTGGTAATAGGGATATTGTTTCTTGGAGCCCTTAAAAGTGGAAAGCCATATTCTGTTGATCTTCTATCAGTGCTCGATATTTACCGGATACAGCTGGAAAATATTCTATCAAACGCAATTATGATTGAGAATGTTAAATCAACACAGGTCATCGAACATGACAGGCTTGTGGTGAGTTCAATAAAAAAGAAATTGATACCGAAGGAATTGAAAAGCATTGAGGGAATACGGATCAGTTCATTTTATATGAACAACTCCGATTTAGGAGGAGACTATTTTGAGTCCCTTGTCCTCCCAGGGGGAAAGCTGGGATTATTTATTACTGATACGTCAGATATGGGTATTGATTCTGCTATCATTGCTCTGGAGCTTTATACCGTTCTGCATAATCAGCCGGAGAAATATGATACGCCGGATAAAATGCTGAATGTAATGAACTGGGTAGTTTCGACATCACGGTTTTCTGAAAAGTATGCCCGTTCGATGTACCTCGTATATGATACTTCATTATCATCATTGACAATGACAAATGCCGCCTATAATCCAGTGGTACTTTTCAATCCGGCAAATAGCAGCTTTATGGAGTTCGATACAAAGGGTATTCCGATAGGGATTGACCGGAATTTTAATTATGAAACAAAAAACATTGAGCTTCCAGCGGGAAGTATTGGATTTGTTTATTCTGATGGACTTACTTCTGCAATGAACAGTGAAGGGAATACGTATCAACTGGGACGTATTAAAGATATTCTGCGGGCTGCCCCTGATGATACGGCAGCAGTTTTAACGAGAAAAATATTTGATGATTTCAACGCCTTTACCGGAAGTATCAGGCATTCAAGCGATGTCAGTGGTATTGTTTTTAAGATAGTTTAGATGCTTCGGATACTTATCAAAACCTGCATTCAAATCTGTAACTCACAGTAGTGAAGTACAATAATCTTTAACACCAGAGCAGGCACGATTATTATGGAAAAAAGAGAGATGCGTGTGATTTTTCGACAGGTAGTGAGTATTCTGATATGCGCCGCAGTTGCGGGATTTGCGATTAATCTTGTTCATCCGAAAGGATATGATTTTGTATCCAGAGAAAATAACAAAATGGAGAAGACCATCAGCATTACGGCAGGGGAAGCATACATCAAACATATCCATGGCGCTGCTGTTTTTGTCGATACCCGCGATGATGATGTGTACCAGGAGAGTCACATTAAGGGAGCGGTCAATGTTCCATCTTTTCCTGAGCCACTGAGTATTGAAAAAATTGGTGCCATGAAGCAGACGTTGTTTTCCGATAAAGAACTGGTGCTGTATTGTGACACCGGGTGTGATTCCGCGAAAGAAATTGCCGTGCGGCTTTATGCACGGGGCTATGTACGTCATATATATATACTGAAAGATGGCATGGGCGGCTGGAATGATAAAGGATATCCTACAGAGTGATGGTTCTGAAATAAAATCTGGAAAGTATGAGAAGGATAGTATGGAATCAGTAAAAAGTATCATATCAAACATAATTCACGGCAGCCGGGTTGTTTCTGCAATGCGTATTGTGACAGGAATGCTGTTTGTATATTCAGGAATAATGAAAATTATTGATCCTGCCGCATTCGGCAAAGTAATTGTGATGTATGACATTGTCCCGGCTGTAATGGTACCCTATATCGCAATCGTGCTTCCCTTCGTTGAAACGCTGGCGGGATTATTTCTTATGACGGGTTTCAGAATAAAGGCGGTTGCTTTGATTGCCATGACTATGATGGTCGCATTTTCTATTGCAATAGCAGTCAATGTTGTTCGCGGGAGAAGTTTCGACTGTGGATGTTTTGAGCTTGGCCGTTTTGGTATTTCTGAGGATGTCAGTATATATCTTGTACTGCGAGATGGTGTTCTTTTCCTCTTTTTCCTGCTTTTATTTCATGTTAAGCGCAACTATTATTCCCTGGATAATGTACGTGAAAAGAACGGGTTGTATAACATTTCCTGAATTACAGCAATCATTCATTCCTTCCGAAATGATCGAATCAGCATTATTTAATCCGGAGAAACCCTATGGAAATCCCGTTTCACAGGCCAAGTATAACAGAAGATGAAATTGAAGCCGTTACAGAAATTCTGCGAGGTGGGTGGCTTACCATGGGGCAGAAAACAATCTGTTTTGAGGAAGCATTCAAGGATTTTGTGGGAGCAAAACATGCCCTGGCGCTGAACTCCTGTACCGCAGCGCTTCATTTGTCACTTGTGGCGTCAGGAATCACAAGGGGGGATGAAGTGATTCTTCCAGTGATGAATTTTATATCTTCCGCCGAAGTTATTGCATATTGTGGCGGAGTTCCGGTGTTTGTAGACGTGAACCGTGATGATCACTGTATTGATGTGAAGCTGATTGAGGAAAGAATCTCCCCGCGAACAAAGGCGATCATGCCCATGCACTTCGGAGGACAGCCCGCGGATATGGACAGTATTCTCAGGATTGCGAAAAAACACTCTCTCCATGTTATCGAAGATGCCGCTCATGCGCTTCCGTCGGAATATGGAAATACCATGGTGGGCAGTATGGGTGATGCGACCTGTTTCAGTTTCTATGCAACGAAGACCCTCACCACCGGTGAGGGTGGAATGGTGACCACTGATAATGATGAATGGGCGGACAGGATAAAATCACTTCGTCTTCATGGTATTACCCATGATGCCTGGAAACGGTATTCCCGTGAGGGAAGCTGGGTTTATGATGTGCGGTTTCTGGGATATAAATATAACACCACTGATCTGAACGCGGCACTGGGGCTGGTGCAGCTGCAAAAACAGCATGTGCTGCAGAAGAAAAGAGAAGCCATTGCCGCATTGTACACTGAAGCGTTCGCGGCAGTCAATGAACTTATCCCGTTTACTTTACAGGACGGTCGCAGTTCGTCCTGGCACCTGTATCCACTGAAGCTGCGTACAGAATTGCTGAAAATAACACGGGATGATTTTATTAACGAGATGAAAGCACG
>JAKQCH010000351.1 GCA_029573825.1 Spirochaetota bacterium
CGTGATTATTTCAATTCTTTAAAGGATATTATCTGGAGCTCGTATTCAACAATTCAGGACAAGGTCCGGATTATCGCCGATATCGAAGATCAGTCCCTGGACCTTGACAGGGCAATACCGGTGGGACTGATCGTGAATGAACTTCTTACCAATGCGATTAAATATGCATTCCCGGAGGGAAATACCGGGGAGATAAACTTCTCATGCAGGAAAAACAGCGATGGGAAATTTCTCTTGCAAATCAGTGATAACGGTATCGGACTTCCGGAGGATGTGAACCTTGCGAAAAGTGAAACCCTGGGGTTTCAGATCGTGAATGCCCTGGTTCAGCAGATCGGGGGAAGTATTTCCATTGTCAGCGAAGGGGGAACATGCGTTGAGATTGTGTTTTAATTGATGGCATTTGCTGTTATACCAGAATATACCCTCAATAAAATAATTGCATTCCCGATGTCTCCCTGTCACTTTTTCTCCCATGATTACCATACAGAATGAAACAACGCGCATCCATTCAATTGACATCTTCCGAGGCATCACGATTGCCCTGATGATAATCGTAAACAACCAGGGGGATTGGTCCCATGTGTACCGCGTGTTCCGTCATGCGGCATGGCACGGGTGGAGCGGCGCTGATGTGGTGTTTCCGTTTTTCCTTTTTATCATGGGGGTGTCTATATCGTACTCCTTTTCATCGGGATTACGCCTCACCGTGGGGAAGCAGTTTTTCATGGGGAAGATACTGAAGCGTACTCTGATCCTCGTCGCCCTGGGGCTTCTGCTTAACCTTATTCCGGAGTTCGATATCGCGACGGTGCGTATTCCCGGCGTTCTGCAGCGCATCGGGCTCTGCTACTGCTTCGGCGCCGTAAGCTTTCTGTTTCTCACCGGGCGCGGCAGATGGATAGCCGCAATCGGCATTCTTGTACTGTACGGGTTTTTGCTGAAATATATCACCCCCGGGGGAATAGGGGAGGGGACGCTGGAGCCCGACGGGAACCTCTGTCATGTCGTGGACCGGGCGCTCTTCCCGGGACATACCTACGAGCATGCTCCGGTCAGGGGATTTGATCCTGAAGGACTCCTCAGCACATTACCCGCAGTAGCTTCCACAATCGGGGGCATTCTTGCGGGGGACGTGTTGCGGAGAAAAGAGCCTCTCAGGAATAAATGTTTCATTCTTGGGGCGGCAGCGTTGCTGTGTATCGGAGCCGGACTGCTCCTCGACAGGTGGATACCCATAAACAAAAATCTCTGGACCCCGTCGTACGCGGTGTTCATGACGGGGTGTGCCCTTGGCCTCATGGTATTTCTCTGGTGGCTTGTCGATGTAAAAGGAGCGGTGAAGTGGGGGATGCCCTTCAGCGTGCTGGGCCTCAACGCAATCGCCGCATATATCCTGTCCTCAGCAGCGGGGAAGATCATGGTTCATGTACAGGTGATGCAGGAAGGTGGAGGCGTGGTAACAGTAAAGGCCCTGGTGTATCAGGGCCTTTTTGCGGGGTGGCTGAGTCCCTTCCATGCCTCCACGGCCTATTCCGTGGCGTTCCTCGCATTCTGGATTGCAGTGATGTATCTTCTGTATCGAAAAAACATCATTATAAAAATCTGAAAACTTACCGGTTCTTCTTTTTTTTCGGCTTGCTGTATTTTTCAAACGACGACGAGGGCCTTGAGGGACGTTTTCCTGCGCTCTTCTTTTCTGGGGCCCGCTTGTTCCGCGGCTGGTTTCTCGTGTTCCTGGGTTTCCTCTCTTCACGATATGGCTGGTCTTCAAATTTCAGCTTGCTGTCAAAATTCTCATTTCTGTCATCCATTGCCAGCTGCAGGAGGGATGCGGCGATATCCATGGCGGTGTAATCATCACCCATAAGTTTTTCCACCATTGGTATGTAGGAGGTAACGGTTCCGTTTTCCACAATTTTCTTTATCTTTGTTTTAAAAGAGT
>JAKQCH010000228.1 GCA_029573825.1 Spirochaetota bacterium
ACTAAAGATTTCAGGGAAGCTTATTTCGTACCGGGAACTTCCCGGTGGCAGTTTCTACATGGGACCGTTCCGCGGAAGGACAGTTGTTCCCCTGGTGAAGCGCATCGGCAATGATGTGCAGGAACTCCGGCGGAGAATGGAGCGGTTTTCATGGCGTGACATTGGAACAGGCGACTTCGGCGCGGCCCTGCACCTTCTTGGAGCCCTTGAAATGGTGCTCATATACCGTGCCGGTGATGAAGAATTTCCCCCTGATGCCGATATACTCTTCGATGAGTCCGTAAAGCGGGTGTACAGCGCGGAGGACATTGCAGTGATGTCGGCGCTTATGTGCGGAAAACTGATCCATGGATAAACGGCGCGGGATATTCACTTGACAAAATCTTTTGTACATACATAAAAAAGGGATTATGGATACGAACAACGGCACAACGCATATTCTTCTCATTGACTGCAGGGACGAGACGGGACTTGTGTATAAAATAACCGGGGTACTCTACCGTCACAACCTGAACATCGTCAGGAACAACGAATTTGTGAACCCGGAAACAAAGCACTTTTTTATGCGCACGGAATTTTCCGGGGAATTCGCACGCACCGCAGTGATCGGTGACCTGATAAAGGAACTGCCGGAAGATGTCAGAATTTCCCTCGGGGGAAAGAAAAAGAAAAAGATTGTATTATTGGCGACAAAGGAGCATCACTGTCTCGGGGACCTGCTCCTGCGCAACGAGTTTGACAGAATCAACGCGGAGATTCTCGCGGTTATAAGCAATCACGAACTCCTGCGGTCCCTCACGGAGCGGTTCGGTATACCGTATCACTTCGTGCCGCATGAAGGTTTGTCCCGTGAAGGCCATGAAGAAATAATGCTTGAAGTAATTGACGGCTATAAACCGGAATTTCTGGTACTTGCGAAATATATGCGTATACTGACGCCGGAATTTGTCCGAAGGTTTCCAAACCGAATCATAAATATTCACCATTCTTTTCTTCCCGCTTTTATCGGTGCGAATCCATACAAACAGGCATACACCCGCGGTGTAAAGATAATCGGCGCCACGGCCCATTTTGTGAACACCAGCCTTGATGAAGGCCCCATTATTCACCAGAGCATCATTCCGGTTGACCATACCCACAGCGTCAATGACATGATGCAGGCGGGGAAGGACGTCGAGAAGACGGTGCTTGCCAGGGCGCTGAACCTCGTCTTCGATGAGCGCGTGTTCGTCGATGGTAATAAAACAGTGATATTTGATTGATAGTACATCTCAGCAAAAATCAGAGGTTCTTTATCCGGCGGGCGATATCTTCCGCTATCGCAGCGGGGGAGATGTCCTCAAGGCTTGAATGCTCAATGAGTTGCGTGCAGCTCCGGGAGAGCATGAGGTTCAGTCCTTTATCGTCCCCCTGAAGCCTGAAATCAGTCCGCACCCCGATGACCGGAATTCCCTTCGCGCAGGCGTATCCTGTTTCCCATGCGGTGCCTGAGTCCGCGTCGGACCCGTCAAGGACTGCAACGACGATATCGGCCCCCATAAGGCCTTCGCAGCATTTCCTGAAAATGTCTTCCGGTGCTTTGAGGCCATCGCATTCCTTCTGTGGAAGAAAAATATCGAACCCCGATTCTGAAAGACTCACCGTCAGCTCCCGGTTGAAGTTTCGCTCACCTGTTGTAAAAAGCGGGCCCGCAAGATATATGTTCATATCGCAGTGTTTCCTTTGATAATAATTGAATAAAAATATTATTCCGTATAATAAATTATTAAAACATCTGCGTCAATGATTTTCAGGGCAACAGTTTCGACACGGTGCGTAATATTCAACGTTTAAAAAAAATTCATTGACAGTGTTTTGGTAATCGGTCATATATTATACCACTTTTGGGGATAAGTGGTATAATATATGACCGATTTGATAAAGCAAATCATACTCGATTTTCAATACAGTAAACTATATACAGGGACCCGCAGACAGATTCATTATTCGGCACTTCCTGGCAAAGCCTTTATTTGCATTGGCGTGAGGAGAAGCGGTAAATCGACTTTTTTTAACCAGATTATTAAAAGCCTGTGTGAAGAGGGTGTGCCGTTAGAAAACATCCTTTATGTAAACTTTTTTGACGATCGACTCACTGAGCTTCGTAAGGGTGACCTTACTCCTGTCCTTGATGCATACTTTTCACTATATCCGGAAAAACAGGGTGATGAAACTGTATACTGTTTTTTTGATGAAATTCAGGAGGTACAGGGATGGGAACTCTTTATTGACAGGATTATGCGGACTGAAAAGTGCCAGGTGTTCATAACCGGGTCATCGGCAAAAATGCTTTCTAAAGAAATTGCGACACAGATGAGGGGGCGGTCACTTCCATGGGAATTGTATCCATTTTCTTTCATAGAGTATCTTGATCATCGTGGAATTGATTATCACACACTTACAACAAAGAATACCAGGTTGTGCGGCAGGGCATTTGATGAATATTTCCAGACGGGCGGGTTTCCTGAAGTGCTTGACCTTGAACCGGCTCTTCGTATTCGGACACATCAGGAATATTACAAAGCAATAATCAATCGTGATATTATTGATCGATATAACAGCAGTAATCCGCAGGCGATAATTCAGCTTGCCTACAGGCTTGTGACTTCAGTCGCAAATCCCTATTCTCTGAACCGTCTTTTTAATTATCTTAAAGGAATGGGTTTTAAAACATCGAAAGAATTTGTCTCAGATGGTCTGCAGTGGTTTGAGGACTGTTATTTCATGTTTTCAATTAAAAAATATGACCGGTCCGTAGCGAAACAGAATGTAAACATGAAAAAAATTTATTGTGTTGATCATGGGATTGTAATGTCAATTGATCCCGGCATTTCAGAAAAGAATGGATTTATGCTGGAAAACCTTGTATTTATGCGTATAAAAACTGTAACAGATTCAATCTACTACTACAGGACAGAATCCGGAAAAGAAGTCGATTTTTTAGTTTTAAACGAAAAGGGGACGCAGTCGTTAATACAGGTCAGTTATGATATTAGTGACTCAGCAACACTGGATCGTGAGGTGCGCGCATTAATTGAGGCTATGGCCGAATTAAATCTTTCATCCGCTACTATTGTGACATATTCACAGAGTGACAGTATTAAGCGGGACGGTCGTACAATAGATATTGTCCCAGGTTGGCAGTTCTGTCTGAAGGGGGCATTTTAATAATATAAGAGCATTTCAAATAAATGAACTTCTAGGCCCTTGTGGGCTCGTAATTTCAGTAATTGATGCTGCTTGTGAGCTATCAATAGTTGGGTTTACATGGTTTTAGAATTTTCTATAACGTACACGTCAACAATGAACGCCCATGATAAAATACCGTATTGTAACGGTAATGATGTATATGCACGGTGACCTTGTGAATGTACTTTATTTCACTGTTCTGTCAAAATCCAGCAGCTTTTGCGGAGGAGGGTCCCCCGCGGGACTGTGCCGTTCCGGAATCGGTTTCCCGGGGGCGGGAATTTTACCGCTCCCGATTGACGGTGTGAAGGATATATTCAGCCT
>JAKQCH010000396.1 GCA_029573825.1 Spirochaetota bacterium
GAGCTGATTAATTGTGACTACCTGTGGAGGCTGAAGAATTGCTCGACATTCATATTACGTAACAGAATGACAATATATCTACAGGGAAAAATAAATCAAGAAAAATATATTTATTCATCTCTGTTACAGCCCCGGTAATGCGTTTTCCATTTTCAGCACTGTCACTATACTGTAAAACATACCACACAGGAAGGTGAAATCCATCACAAATTGATCAATTATGTGAATAGCATGTAAAATTAACGGATTTCAGGATGGGGGGGTGATATTTATCTCTGCATCTTCTTCTGACTGCATTCCCCTTCATTCCAGCCAGGAATCCCCAGTAAAGGGGATTCTTTAAATGTGTATCGAAAGGCCGTTGTATTTTTAACGATGGTACAATAGGTTTCTCTAAAACATGATGCCGGCTTCAACGAAGAATACTATGTTGCCGAATCCGAAAACCGATTCCTCGTTGGTGGGCGCAGCTTCGTCATGGAAGGTGGTGAGCATAATCTCTCCCCTTCCGCCTCCGATGATTGATATCCCCCTGTCCTGCAGCGCTACGCCTCCCGCGAGCTCCCCCCCAATCAGTATTGAATTGTTGACGGCGAGGGTCTGATCCACGCCGTTCCGTGTGACCGTTTTAAGCGGGGCCTTGCCGAAGTAAAACCCGGACTGGATCACAATGGCAAAACCGTTATTGGCGCCGATGGTGCTGAAGTCACGAAACCCCACGAGCCAGCCCCGGCCGTCGGCTTCGTAATCGTTCTGGTAGTTGAGCTCGGTTCCATCGTAGGTGAGGGTCTCCTCGTTACGTTCGGTGCTCCATATCCGGAAGCCCCCGTAGAAATAGGTGTATCCCATATCGCCGGGTTCCGTGAAAAGCCGCGCGCCGATTTTCAGGTCAAGAATGGTATAGTGGCCCGAGCCGCTGGATTTCCACGTATGTTTTTGCGGTGGATTTGCGTTGTCCTCATCGCTCCATTCCAGATCCGAGATGGTGCCCGCCAGCAGGCTCCCCTCGAAACCCAGTTTCCGGTAGCTGAACATGCCTGATAGATTCATGGTGACGCCGTTACCGGTACCCAGGTCTCCGCTGCTGCTGCCATGGTTTACGTAAGCCCAGAGAATACGGCCGCCCCCCATTCCTCCCCTGAGGAGAAAGGAAGTGTCATCATCGTTTACTGCTGCGCTCAGCGGCTGCTGAAAGGTGAACATTATTGCCAGGGTAAAGAGAAAGGCGGTAATTGTCACTGAATGTTTTTTCATGGAACCTCATTATTCATGTATTATGTGAATACAACACATGAATTGTATATCTTTCAACCAATGAAAAAGGGCAAAAGAAATACGGTGGAATTATGAGCTTTATTGAAAGATAGGGGTATTCTGTATCAGTTTCACGGCCTTCAGGGGCAGGTTATAACAGGGAGGGCTCTTCCTCCTGTCCGGATTACCGGTCCTGTTGTATCACTGTGGAAATAAAAACAGCAGGACCGGCAGTAACGATCAGGATATTCGAAACGTGAACGTGAAGTATTTTTCTCTCCATCCCCCTCATTCCATGCAGTTAATCTTTATACAATGCATCTATATCGTCCTTGTAATTTTTCAGTAATACCTTCCTTTTAAGTTTAAGGGTCGGAGTAAGCTCGCCATTCTCCTGCGAGAACTCCTTAGGCATAAGTTTAAATTTCTTGATTTGTTCAACCCGTCCGAACTGCTGATTTATATCTTCCACAATCTGTGTAAACTTCACGATAACGTTTTCATTCCGGACAAGCTGTTCATTACTCAGACTGCCGAGCCCCTCTCTGGCTGCCCAATCCTTCAGGGTCTCAAAAGAGGGGACTATAAGCGCTGTAATATATTGTCTTCCGTCACCGATAACAGCGATCTGTTCAATAAATGGGTTCGAGGCAAATGCGTTCTCAAGTACCTGGGGAGCAACATTTTTCCCGCCGGATGTTACAATGATGTCCTTTTTTCTGTCAGTTATCTTCAGATAGCCTTCATTATCAATAATTCCGATATCACCGGTCTTGAACCACCCGTCACTCGTAAATACCTCTTTCGTCTGCTCCGGTTTATTGTAATATCCCATCATTACACCGGGAGATTTCGCCAGGACCTCTCCGTCTTCAGCAATTTTCAGCTGCACCTCTGGAAACGGCGCCATCCACAAGTCAGTCTTGACTTTATTCACGGAAAGATGAGGGTCGAGAGCCAGAACCGGAGCAGTCTCAGTGAGGCCGTATCCTTTGCGGATCTCCACTTTCAATCCCCAGAAAAAATCATGGATCTCGGGCAGGAGAGGGGCCCCGGCGCTGCCGATACCTTTATAGCGGTCAAAGCCAATCGCCTCTTTAAGCTTCGAGTAAAGGAGTTTGTTGAAAATCGCGTACTTAAAACCCAGAATAAGGGGTAGTCTTTTATCAGCCATAAAATATGGAGCAGCCTGTTTCGCGATACCCATTGCTTTGGCGAAAAGTTTCTGCTTGCCTGCAGGGGCTGTCGCGACTTTTGTGTGGATACCGTTATATATTTTTTCAAAAATTCTCGGAACAAACGCCGAAAGTGTCGGGCGAAGTTCAACGAGGTCCTCCGCAAAAAACTCCTGTCCCCGGGAGAACGACATTACTCCTCCGGCCAGAATAAAGGCGTAGTAACTCAATGATCGTTCAACTGAATGCGCGAGGGGAAGAATTGAAATCAGCATGTCCTCCGTGGTAATGCACTGTGTCCTCGCGAATGTCATTGAAACATACATGACATTTTTGTGGCTCTGCATGACCCCTTTCGGCTGGCCTGTTGTGCCGGATGAATATATGAGGGTCAGAAGATCTTCCGGCTTCACGGTTGCGATTCTCGCTTCTATTTCGCTTGTTTGTAGATTTTTCTCACCTTCCTTAATCGCGTCACTGTATCTGATAACCATATCATCGCTGTAATCAACATCGCTGAAGACAATAATCTTCTGAAGATTCGGAAGGTTTTTCCTCTCGGCGAGGACGTTGTCCACCTGAAAGCTGCCGTCGCAGAAACAGACAACAGCCTTTGTGTCGTCCAGAATATACGCCGCTTCAGACGCTGAGTTTGTAGGATATATCGACGCGTCAACACCTGCGCAGAAAAGCGTCGCGAAGTCAGCCACAACCCATTCCGGCCTGTTTGCCGAATAGATTGCCGCGATGTCCCCTTTCCTGAAACCTGTCCTGATCAGATATGAGGCAAGGGCTTCAACCTGCGTATAGACCTGATTCCAGGAGATATCGACCCATCCGCTATCGGTCCGCTTTCTCAGGACAGTCTTGTCTCCGTAGGTTTTCGTACCGATGCGAAGAATGTCAATAATAGTATTCCTGGTGTAGTCAAGTTGCATTTGCATTAATATACCCCTGTATTAGTTTGTAAGGCCTGTCAAGATATATACATTGCTGTTAAAATTGCAAGTGTTTATTTAAGTATACATATTACGGGGAGATATAATTCTAACATTCCATGCAGGCTGTCCCGGAAAAAGGTAACGTTAAAAAAAATACCACTACACACCAGCCCCGCAGCATTTCTTGAACTTCATGCCGCTTCCGCAGGGGCAGGGGTCGTTTCGTCCCGTATTCTTCAAGTCAGAGGTCGATATTTTTCTTCTGGCTTCCTGTTTTTCGCGCCACTTTCCAGTGATCTCCTTCAGCTTCGCATCGGCATGGGCAAAGAATGTTTTGTATGCTCCGCAGAAGTGGTTCATCCCATGGTCTGAAGGATCGCGCATCCTGTCCTTGGTGCAGCCTCCATGGCAGCGGGGAAGATACAGGCACCCGATACATGTCGCAGGGATGTTTTTCTTCATCAGCCCGAATTCATTCTGCGGGGCGGAATTGAGCATGTCCTTCAGTTTATGCGTCATCACATTGCCGAGACGGTGATGGGGTTCCACAAAAAAATCACACGGGTACAGGTCGCCGTTGTGCTCAACCACAAGGTACACGCCGCATTCCTCCATGAACTCGCACTCCGGTGGTGCAATACCGGCATAAGAGAAGAGCATGGACTCGAAGAACCGTATGGATGTAGTGGGAGTATCATTGTAGAAATCGGATATCCACAGGTCGAAGAGGCGGCAGAGAAAGGCGCCGTAGTCTTCCGGGGACACGGAAAAATCCGCCGCCCTGCCGGGTGAGGAAGCATCAGTTTCCACGCATGGAATGAACTGCATGTGCGAAAGCCCCGCTTCTTTCAGAAACCCGTATATTTCATCGGGGTGCTTCGACGAATAGTCGTTCACCACGGAAAGGGCGTTGACCGGCACGCCATGGTCCAGCAGCAGCTTTGCCGCGTCCACTACCTTCTTCCAGGTGGAAGAACCCCCCGCCGTGAGGCGGTAACGGTCATGGACATGCCGCGGGCCGTCAATGGAAAGTCCCACAAGGAACCGGTACCGGAAAAGGAACTCCGCCCATTCCCGGTCAATGAGAAGGCCGTTGGTCTGCATTCCGTTTCCCACGGTTTTACCGCGCCCGAATCGCTTCTGGTATTCCACAGCCCGCTCGAAGAACTCCACACCCGTAAGGGTGGGCTCCCCCCCCTGCCAGCCGAAGGAGATATGTTCCTCTCCTTCTTCCATTGCACGGCGTATCGTTTCACGGAGCACCAGGTCCTCCATACGGTGAATTGTGCGTTCAGGGAAAAGCCCGGCCTTCTCACGGTAAAAGCAGTAGCCGCATGCCATGTTGCAGTCGGGCCCTGCCGGCTTGATGAGGAGGCTGTTGAGAGGCTTTTCCATCCTCAGGCGGACCGGAACCCTCTCGGGTTTCTCTGCGCGGCGCGTTCCCAGTTTTTCATGGCGGTACTGAGCCTCGCCGCCACTTCGGGATGGGTGTTTATTACATTGTAGTTCTCCCCGGGATCGTTTTCCAGGTCATAGAGGAGGGGCCAGCGCCGTCCCATCTGCTTTTTCCCGAGGCTGTTCGGAATCGACGCAGTATCCAGGGCGATGGGCCATACGTAACGGTTGACCGATTCGAAGTATTTCCACTTCCCCATGCGGATACCCTCCAACAGATCGTAATGGTAGAACATGATGGCCTCATGGGGCGACTGCCGCTGCCGTCCGGTGAATACATCATACACGTTCCTACCGTCAATCACGCGGTCCCGGGGCTGTTCGACGCCGGCCAGGTGAAAGAACGTGGGGTAGAGGTCAAGGTTCATCAGGGGCACATTGCTGGTCCGGCTGGCTGGAATACGGCCGGGCCATTTCACGATGAAGGGGACCCTGAATCCTCCCTCGTAGCTCTGGCCCTTCCTTCCGCGGAAGGACCCGGGGCTTCCTTCGTACCAGGGGCCGTTGTCGCTCGTGAAGACGATCAGGGTGTTGCGGTCAAGCCCCTTCTGTCTCAGAAGCGAGAGTATCTGTCCCACGCTCCAGTCGATCTCCTCCACTGCGTCACCGAAGAGTCCAGCCTTCGATTTTTTCAGAAACCGTTCCGATGCGTGGAGGGGCTGATGGGGAAAGGTATGGGCCAGGTAGAGGAAGAACGGACTGCTGACGCTTTCGTCGATAAACTTCAACGCTTCACGTGTATACATTCCGGTGATGCGGGCCTGGTTTGTCCCTATATCGTCCTCAAGTTTCTGTTCATTGCGGAAAAGGGGGCAGGGTATCATGTCGTTACTGTGGGGCACCCCGAAATAGCTGTCAAAGCCGTGCCGGAGAGGATTGAACTCCGGCTGTTTGCTGTAATCTCCAAGGTGCCATTTTCCTATCATCCCCGTTCGGTAGCCCGCTTTTTTCAGTCCTTCCGCAAGGGTTATTTCATGTCGGGAAATCCCCCTGGCGGTGTAATCCTCCCGCATATCAATGACGCCGAGGGCTTTGAGGGCGCTCCCGAACTTTCTGGCAAGCACCCGGCCGTACGGTTCCCCTTCGGGATACACATTGCCTATAACGCCGGTCCGGAATGGATATCGTCCCGTAAGGAGCCCCGCTCTTGAGGGGGCGCATACGGCGCTGCAGGCGTAGTAGTCGGTGAATTTCGTGCCCGACCTCTCAATGCCGTCAATGTTGGGGGTGCGGATGACAGTGTTTCCGTAGCACCCCAGGTCGCCGTATCCCAGGTCGTCACAGTAGATGACGATGAAGTTCGGCTTCGGCGCGTCGGGATTGGAAATGGAAAGGGGATAGTTCGCGGCGTTGTCCGGATAGGGGCCGTAGAGTTCATCGACGGTGCGTATCCGGAGAAAGCTGTAGGCCCACGCTCCAAGAAGGGCGGTGCCTCCGATCAGGGCCCCCGCTTTAAGGGATTTTTTTATCAGTTCACGCCGGGTCATTTTTGTTTCCATGGCTGGCTCCTGTGGTGTGATTGAGGATTCCGTCCCTTCGTGCTGCTGGCTGGTATATATTTAACCGCAAATAAAAAATGCTGTCAAGATGATTCCCCGGGAGATATAGCTTCATTTTCAGTGAGTTGTCTGATTTATATAAGAGATATCAATTTTATCCAGAGGGCTTTACTGTGAATTCCTTATACCCCATTTTTTTATTATCAATGATAATTTCAGCTTTCCATTTTCCGGATGGAGCGGGGACCTTCGAAAGATCAACATCGGTGACGGCCTGCCACCACTCTTTCTTAAGAGTCCAGCTGTATCGTAAAAGCGGGGCAGGTATGGCGTCTTTATACAAAAATATCTGTATTTTCCGGTCTTTTTTTAAATCTATCGGGAGAAAGATTTTAAATCTGTCTTTCGGGGAAAATATATCAGCGATATCGGCCGGTTGGAAGTTTATCATACTTTTACAGAATACCATATCTTCCATGTAGACAGAGGGCCGTTCCTTCTTTGGGGTTATGCCAGTATAGGAGTAGATTCCTGTTTTTTCAGGAGTATCGTAATCTGAATAGTCAGTTATGAACCCTGAGGGGATTGATGTGCTTTTTTTCCCGTTAACCGGTTTGAATACGTTGAAGTGCAGGTGGGGTGATTGTGAGTAACCAACATTTCCGGAATACGCAATAATATCACCGGGCCTGACGTTGTCTCCTGTTTTTACCGCGGATCCATCCTTTTTAATATGAGTATACTGTGCTAAGGTCCCGTCATCGTGAAGTATCTGGACAGTGTTATTTTTATTAATGTACTCCTTTTTAAAGCCGCCTCCGCTGTAATGATCAATTACCGTAACCACGATGCCCCCCCTTGCCGCGCATATAGGGGTACCCTCAGGCATTATCCAGTCGATGGAATAGGCGAAGTCGCCATGGTGCGTAGGTGTATCATTGAAGCCCTGACAGACACGGAAACGTTTTCCTTTCAGATAGGGGAGTTGATATGGATGCTTTTCATCGTCTGGTTTTCCGGAAGCTCCATACTGCCAGTACCAGTTGAGCTGCGGGTTCCATTGCCTGCTGTAATCACTAATGACAAAGGACAATGCTTTCATTGGTTCTGTTCCCCTGCATACTGTTGTCAGAGGGAGAGGGGTGGTGCATTGTATATTTTCCGGTTTGCCTGAATGCTCAAATGTAACAGTTGTGATAATGTTGCGGTGAGGAAACTTGTTTCGCAGATATACGTCAAGGATTTTACCATTCTGCTCGTAGATGACACAGACCCCGTGTTCGCCGGAGCAGAACTCCTGCCTGTATTCCGCCGCAGGAGAACCCTGCAGAAAAACCATGCCTGCGAGAATTGTAAGCAGCAGTACCCGTAATCTCATGCTGATCCTCCTTCCATTGAGCAGGGTTCAATTATTATTTGTGCGAAACCGTGAAAGTCAAGTATAATTCATCGTAGCGGAAATCAGGAGAACAGCGGACGCGGGCAGCAGGGAGAGAGGAGAAAGGTTAAGCTGCTGTTGATAATCCGGCATCACTGCGGCTGCCTGATGGCGAGCGGCCTTGCGGGGTCGGTGACGGCGTTTATTTTGACCGCGAATGATGTCTTTTTTTCAATATCTTCATCGGTAAGCATGTGGACGTCGAGCAGTCCCTGCGAGCGGTATCCGGTCTTCAGGTAATTCATCTCTGAGAGGCTCAGGCTCCAGCCCTCCAGCCATGTCGTAAGCGCTTCTTTATGC
>JAKQCH010000237.1 GCA_029573825.1 Spirochaetota bacterium
TCATCGAAAAAACTCTCATCACCATCATCAAGCATTGTAAATGCGGGATCGATCCCCGCCTCAACCGGCTTCTCCTTGAGAATTGCGGCGCAAAAACTGTGGATTGTCGATATACGCGCGGTCACCGCCATGACGAGCTGCGCTTCAAGCCGCTCACGTTCCTCTAATTCCGCTTCACTCATAACCTCGCTCAATCTCTGAATCACGCGTTCCCGCATTTCTCCCGCGGCCTTCCTGGTAAACGTGATAACAGCAATTTCATCCATGGAGAATTGAACCTTCAGTACGCCGTTCACAATCCGCTCAACCATTTCATGGGTCTTTCCGCTTCCGGCGCCGGCGTTCACCGCGAGATTATTGTCAAATGCATGTTCGATAATATCACGCTCACCGCGGTCTGCTGTTACAATGATTTCATTCTTTTTCATATTCATGGCTATTCCATCTCCCTGATCTCCCTGTATTTCGCGAGGAGTCCGTTGTCCCCCTGAAGCTTCCGTTCCGCCTGTGTCCCTATGTGATTACCGCAGATAGGAGCAAAATTACAATATCCACATTCCCCTGTGGGGAAAAACATGCCGGCCTCCAGGGCCTCCCGGATAAATGTGAATATGATGTCAATATTCTTCCGGATATCATCGGTATACTCCGTTAGAATCGGCTTTGTGGCGTCTTTCACGGGAAAGAAGCCTGCTTTGATTACAGCCTTATCCGCTCCATATATTTTTTTCAGCACTTCCGCGTATATGAACGCCTGAATACGGCTGCCGCCATTGAGAATGCCTTTCATATACTGCCCTTTCTTTGATGTTTTATAATCAATAATATCGTATCCGTTTTCTGTTTTGTCGATGCGGTCAATTTTCCCGCTGAAGGAGAGCTCCATTCCGCCGAATGTAATTTCCGCCGGAGGCTTTTCGTCAATGCCGAATGCCAGCTCAAACTCCATCGGCTCGTTCGTATTTTCACACTCAAAGGCCAGAAAGTTCTCCAGATATCCCTGTATCTCCTTCCTGCGTTTTTCCCACATCACCGGGAAACACAGCTCATGATTTTCAACAAACGTGTCCATGACACTGTCACGGACGGTATTGAGAACGCCGGAATAGTTCTCAGGAGATATGTTCTCATTGACCACCTGTTTCATGAAACATTCCAGTATTTCATGGACAAGGGTCCCGGTCTGCATTGCGTCAATGTCCTCCGCGGGGACCGGCTCATCAAGAGCCTTAAGCTTCATGACCCGCTCCAGATAATAGCTGTAGGGGCACTGCACCATCTTTGTTGAAGCAGTCGCGGAAAAATGACCTGTGACACTGTATTCGTTGTGCCCGGTAAAACCCATATACTCATTGAAATCTTTTTCCGCCCATTTCGCTTTTTCACTTCGGTATATCCGTTCGCTGTTTTCATCGGCTGCCATATAGTGTGCCGCATTTTTTCTGTCAGTAAAGATACTGGACAACGAGTACTCCCACTCGTTGAGGGGCATTGCTCCACTGTCCGAATGAATTCCCGGTCGGCACGAACGGCTGGAAAGAAACTCCCTGATGTTTTCAGGGGAAAACGGCTTTCCAGCGGCCCGTGTATAGATATGAAACATCAGCGGTGTCGGGAAAACGGCTTTCCCTTCCATAATATCCATGCCCGGAGCGCTGCCAGTCCAGGTGACTACGGCGCGGCCAATCCATTTCCGGTATCCCTCAACCGTCCGTGACTGCCGTTCGGAAGACTTTTCAAGGGTAAATCCCCGAATCGAATTAATGATGTCGATATCGCTGTCCGTGAGGACCGGGTCCTGCCGGACCATTCCAGGTACCGCAGAATCGGTTAATCCCGGGGCAAACACGTGGCGGAAGTACCCGTCGTCAATCCGGTCAGTAAGATATACGCTTCCTTCAGGTACTCCGGCGGATTCCCGGTAACCACCCGCAAGGCCGAGAATGTATTCACAGAATTCAACGCCTGTCATTACCGCGCTCTCCGGGGAATTGAACAATTGCTGCAGCAGCGCCATAAGGCGCTGTTTTTCCTTCCCCTCAGGAAGGAAATGTGTCATCATGACGCTTGTCCATTTAGCATGTTCTTTTATACCGGCACTCGCCCCGGCCCTTTCCCTGAATTCGCCAAGCCCCTGTATCAACTTCTGCAGCGCGGAAATATGGTCCAGATCGTACGTGGAAATTTCTTTCGTATTATCAGAGTCGCTCATTGCCCTTTCCATGTGGACCAGCCAGGTATCATATCCCGCTGCCGCCCCGTGTTTTCTCGCCATTCTGAGTACATGGAGCCGTGACAGACGTTCATCCTCCATTCGCTCAATCCACGGAACGCCGCCGCATCTAAGCAGATAACATTTGAGATCCTGGAAATCTAAATCTCCTGATAATAGTTTGACAAGCGCCTCAAACACAGCGGCAGCACCCGTTAAACCTGCCGGGACCCCTCCGGGAGCCCAGAAAGGGACCCCTGATGATTCCAGCTCAGCAGCCATGAGGGAAAGGTAGTGACCATCAGGGCACACCACTGCCATGTCTTCAAACCGGTGTTCCGGCAACGCGGCCAATTTGAGAATGCGTGCCGCTATCTCCCGCGCTTCAAGTGTATCGTAAGGTGCGGTAAAGAAATCTATCGACGCCCCGGATACATCCTCCTCCACG
>JAKQCH010000457.1 GCA_029573825.1 Spirochaetota bacterium
GATGAAGACATCCGGAACCATACCCTTGACGGATATATAGAAACAAAAATTGTTCTATGGGGGCTTACCATTGTTCCCGGCGCCCGTGCTGATTATCTTGATCGAGATAGCCAGTTTATCTGGGACCCAAGGGCTATGGCGAGTTATGAGTTCCCGACTGAAACAATATTGTCCGTCGCGGGAGGCAGATACAGTAATTTCTTCCAGGTAAATCCGTATCTATTCAACGGGGCGCCGCAGATTGCATCCCTTGGTGAAGAGCTGAAGCCTGAACGGGCGGTCCACCGCGTTGCGGGGATTGAACAGAAGTTCGGAGCCATGAATTCAGTAAAACTTGAAGGATTTTATAATAACTTCAGGGACCTGGCAACTGAATACTATCATTATACCGAAGAGGGGACGCCCCTTGAGGGATTGAGTACCGGCCAGATAAAAGCATACGGGTTCGAGATAATGCTGAAGCGGGACCTCAGAGAAAATGAGGAGGGGCTCTTCGGCTGGATGAATTATACCTATACGCGGTCCAAATACAAATCGGGACTTCCCACCACCGCGGGGCTCCATGGCGATGTGCGCAACCAGGTGGGTGATGTGTACGGTGATGAATGGGTGAATTACATGTATGAGCAGCGCCACAACTTTAAGGTAGTTGCTGGATATACCTTCCGGGGGAGGAAATCGAAGGGACGCCATACCATCAGCGCCAAATTTCAGTATTATTCCTCGATGCCGTATACGGCAATTGTGGGATCAAACGAAGATGCTGTCTATGCTGCAGCAAACCCGGGGAAGCACCGGTACACGCCGGTGTACGGCTACCCCTATACGGAGCATCTTGCAAGCGATCACCAGCTTGACCTCCGATACAGTTACCGGAGAGATTATTCCTGGGGATATGTGAACTGGTATATCGAAATACTCAATGTCTATGGCCAGTGGTACAGTGTGCAGAAAGAGAATAACTGGGATTACCGTTATCCCCACAGTACATCGAATCCGTCTCTTCGTGAAACTGACGGACTCAGAATCATACCGAACTTCGGTGTTGAAGTGAAATTTTAATAATGAGGTCATTGCAATGAATACAGTCAAAAAAATATTTTTTCCCGTTACAGTCTGTGTGCTGTTGAGCTTTACGATGTCGTGCATCACCACGCCGGTGTGCTTTGCCCCCTCCTCAACACCGGTAACGTCAAAATCGGTAGTGCAGAAACTGGGAAAAACCGAAGGCTCCGACAGCACCTGGTCATTTCTGGGGCTCTGGATGTGGGGGCGTCCCGATATCGAGGAAGCCATGAAAGAGGCGATACAGAAAAAGGGAGGCAACGCCCTTGTGGATGTCCGCTGCTATAGGACCTTCCGCTGGTTTGTGCTTGTGGGGGTCACCACTGTCAATGTCGAGGGCGAAGCGGTGCGCGTCACCGAACGGCCGTAACCGGGAAGGTGCAGCATGAAAATATCAAATTTTATTCATAGACTTAATATACAACGGAGCGGGTTGATATTGTTTCTCCTGCTGGCCATGGCAGTATTGCCCACAGGGTGTCTCATGAAATATACCCACCCCGGGGGGATCATGCCCTCCTATCATCCCATGGAAGACCGTGCCTATGAGGATGCGGGATGGTCCACAGGGGAAACCAGCAGCTTTCATCTCCTCTGGGCAATTCCCGTGACTCCGGCCCTTTCCCTGGACAGGGCCGTGAAGGAGGCCATTCACGCGAAGGGAGGGGACAACATGACGGATATCCGCTGGTGGTACGCGACACAGCACTGGATTGTGGGAACAGTCTGTGTTGTCTATGTAAAGGGGAAGGTCATCCGTTACAGGACCGAAGATTAATGTCCTGTTTTCCGCTTTATTTTATCTGTGGCTGCACCGATAATACACTATACAGATGGTGTACTGATTATGAAAATTTTGAAATAATCCGGGAGCTGACATAGATGATACGGAAAAGCATACTGACTGTTGCACTCATAATGATCCCCTTTGTCTCCTTTGCGCAGAATCAGGAAAACAAGGCGGCTGCTGAAAACAAAGGCGGCCTGGCGAAATTTCCAGTCCAGTCAATACGGCCCTATGAGTTTGACATAAAGCACTTCACCATGTCCAGGATATATGAAGTGCGGGGACGCGGGGAAATACTGAATATCGAATTTGCTTTGCAGAATAAAACCGATGTCCCCCGTGATCTGTATATATATGCCATCGCAACCTACGAAGTGCACCGGGAGCATCCCTCCCTATTTGATGAATTAATACCGGAAAATGAGAAGCAGGTCATTCGGGTATTTGTCCCCAGCCCCATTGCGGCGGAAGACAAAAATGCCGAGCACTTCGCGATGAAACACGAAAATTTCATCTTTGATCTGGGAGAGAACCAGCAAAAGGTGCTTCTCAAGTATCCCCGTGACCCGAAGCTGGGGGTAAACCCTCTCGACGGAAAGGCATATCGGCTGAAAGATGATCTTATTGTGAAGATGCAGCACCTCAGCAGGTACAGGAAGAACTATTGTTTTTTTAATACCCTTACCCTCCTTGTTTTCGATGCGAATAAACTGAACGATGAACACGGCAGAATATGGCCTGTATTTCGTCAGGTGTATAAAATTGAGGGACTTCGACGATAAATTTCTCCGGAATGCGGTATAACGGCATGCCGCATTCCACTCTTCACCGCCGCTATTGGCGGCTGCGTCAAAAAAAAACTTGTCATTTTTGGTGAATGTATTAATACTTGCCTTTTGGGCTCCCCGATGGGTATTATGCGGCGTGGTTGGAGTTTCGCGGGATTCCTTGAAAATTTTTTTAACAGGGAGATGTTATGGGATGCAGTGTGGCGATAGGTACCCAGTGGGGTGATGAGGGAAAAGCGAAGATGATAGATTTTTTCTCCAAGGATACCGATATCGTTGTCCGGTATCAGGGGGGGGCAAATGCGGGGCATACCGTTGTGGTGAACGGTGTGCAGCATATATTTCATTTAATTCCTTCGGGCATTCTTCATGAGGATAAAGTCTGTGTGATCGGGAACGGGGTTGTGGTGGACCCCCTTCAGCTTATGGACGAGTATGACCTGCTTTCAAAGCAGTTCAGTGATCTTAAAAAGAGGCTCCTCATATCCGACGCTGCACACATGATTCTTCCGTACCACAAGGAAGTTGACGGCGCCATGGAGGAGTTCAGGACCAGAAAGCTCGGTACGACAAAAAGGGGCATAGGGCC
>JAKQCH010000465.1 GCA_029573825.1 Spirochaetota bacterium
TCCGGATGGCATGGGATGTGTCCCTCTCATGTTTCCGGGCGGGGTCATAGAGAAATCCAATGTCCGCGTTTCTCACCACACCGTGTAGCACAGGAGTAAACGAATGAACCGCAAGGTGCACCACCCTCCCGAACTTCCTGATTATCTTCGCAAGGGCCGCCTCCACCTTTAAACGATATGGTCGATACAGCTCTGCGAGTAAACGTTCCCTGTCAGATTCAGTGAGCGAAAATTCTCCCGTTGAAAAAAGTCCCCTGTTCCATTCCGATCTGTTCATGTCGATGAGCAGGCGGGTATTTCCATAATACAGCAGAGGGGCCCCTGTTTCATCCGCAAGAAGCCGTGCGGCCTCAAGAGCGCCGATGTCGTATCCCCGATGGGAGTTCAGGACTTTCCGGTCTCCGGTAAAAAGCGGCCGGAACCCTTCAGGAATAATATTCCCGCCGTGTTCGCAGGTGAGCAGCAGTGCGCGCAGCTTCTTCACGGCAGAAAGGGCCTCCCCTCATAAAGACACCCTGCCAGTGCACGGTATACCTGCATAATTGATCCCCGCGAGGCGTCTGCCGCGAGGGCCTCAATTATCCGCGAGGCAAGAGGTCCCCGTGAGAGTATCAGGGAAAGAGGTCCGTCATAATACCGCAGGTCGGCATCATCCCCCCGAAGCACGCCGTAAAGATGATTCATTAGATCACCCGCGCAGCAGGGCCCTTCGCGCCATCCGAAGAGTTCAAGAAACGGGATGGTATCGACCCGTGCGGAGCCACCGTACCGTATTGTTTTTAAGAACAGTTCGTGGAGCATCGCCGTGTCCATGTTTCTCTGCACCGCATAGGAAGAAAGATGCTCCCAGGTCAACGCCCTGATCATCGCCACGGTAAAGGCGGCAACTGCGCAGTCGGCAAAGGGGTACTCCTGTATATCAAGAAGGCGAATCTCAATGGTATTCCGGTCAAAGCGCGCAATCGCCCCCCGTGAATTGAGCCACTCGTAACCAAGGACCCCTTTCGGATCATACCGCGAGATGTCCCGGTACATGGGTTCTAATATTTTTTCCTGATACTCATCCTCTGTGAAAACAGCTTCCGGTATGACCTGTCCCGCTATTGAGGGGACGAGCTTCTGGTTCTGCCGGTATACCTCCAGCCGTGTATCATGAAACCCCGTCACCTTGCCCTCCATCACCGGGGACCCCGCCGCGATAACCGGAAGCAGCGGCAGCACAACACG
This sequence comes from Spirochaetota bacterium, assembly GCA_029573825.1. GTDB lineage: Bacteria > Spirochaetota > UBA4802 > UBA4802 > JAGODF01 > JAKQCH01. The sequence goes on from JAKQCH010000465.1 coordinate 1,228, forward strand.
CACCGCGGCGTGAAGCCGCCCGAACTCATCGTCATCGCCGAAGGGGAGGTTAAGGTGAACACTCTGGAGGTTCGCCCACCCGTGAGTACGGCAGTTGAATATCCTATGATAGGTGTTGTAGATTGTTTTGTTCTCCCGTTTCCAGATATGGGTCTCCCGCGCGGGGTCCATGAAGGGATGCATCCCTCCGGGGAGGAGCATCGCGTCGCGGGAGGCAAGGAGCCCGTTTATGCGGTCGATATCGCTCTGGAAGCGGCCTTCTATTCCGGGAAGCGCCGGTGCCGGGCCGTTTGTTTTGAGCTCCACCACATGTCGCACCAGCTCGTTTGACCATACCAGGGGGCCCGCCTCCGCTTCGTTCACGTATGCCCCCGCCACATCGCGGAGCAGCTCATCCACGACGGGAAGAACCTTCAGGCTGTCCCTTGACACCACCATGTATTCAAGCTCGACACCGAACCCTTCAAAGAGACCCAGCGCCCCTGTCCCATTTCGCATCAGTTCCCGCCCCCCTTGAGACGTTTTACGCGTTCATAGAACACCCGCATGATTTTCAGGTAGAGCTCATCGCCGAGGATGCGGTCCTCAACGCCGCTGTCGAGATTCGGATTATCGTTGATTTCAATCACATAGTATCTGCCGTTGAAATGCTTTATATCAACCCCATACAGGCCGTCACCGATTACCGAGGAAATTTTCAGCGCGAGGTCAATCACCTCCACGGGGGCGCTGCCAAGATCAACCGTTTCCCACTTGCCGTAACGCGCCTTGCCCTTCTTGTCCCAGTTCATGACCTGCCAGTGGGAACGCGCCATGTAATATTTGCATGCGAAGATCGGAATATTGTTAATAACACCAATCCGCCAGTCAAAGTCCGTGGGAGTGAATTCCTGGCCGATAATCAGGTCTGATTTTTCAAACAGCATTGTCCCCTGCTGCGTGAGCTCCTGCAGCGTGTCGACTTTCATGACCCCCAGGGAAAAGGAACTGTCAGGCTGCTTCAGAATTATCGGGAAACCGAGCTGTTCGTGGGCGGTGGCAATATTTTCCCTGTTCAGAATCACTGTTCTCGGTGCGGGTATGTTGTAGTGGTTCAGCAGTTCCGCGAGATACACCTTGTTGGTGCATTTCAGTATTGAGTCGGGATCGTCAATAACGATGAGCCCGTCGGCACGGGCCCGCTGCGCGAGGCGGAAGGTGTAATGGTTCACCCCGGTGGTCTCCCGGATGAACAGGGCGTCAAATTCAGCGAGGCGGTTCCCTTCGTCCTTTGATATTATCTCCGTGTTGAAACCGATATTATGCGCCGCCTTCATGAATTTTTTGATGGCGCCGGAGTCAGAGGGAGGCTCCTCTTCCTTTTCGTTCAGCAGGATCGCCATATCGTATGGAAGGTGCTTCCGTACCCGCACACGGTATATTGGCCGTGAGAAGTACTCCTCCGCGAAAAGAATCACATAGAGGAAATGCTCGTCCGGTATGTCATTTGCCGATATCAGCTGAATGCTGCTGAGACGCCATTTACTGCCGCGCCGCGAAAAAAACGCCCGGATGAGGGGCGCCTGAAACTGGCTGAATATCTTCGAGCTGAGCTGGTCATATTTTTTCGCGATATTCCTTCCGAAATATATGCTGAGAGTAAACCTGGATGACTGCAGGGAGCCGAGACTCTTCTGAATCAGGTCCTCGATATCGTCGGAAAAACCGCGGAGCAGCGGCTGTGAACGCATATCCTCGATAGTGGTTATACCGGGGAACGCCATATGTCCCCTGGCCGCCGCGAGGAGAGAGACGTAATATCCCGTGGTCTGATACCGGTATGACCGGCAGAGATTGAATATCTTCACCCCTTTCTCGTTTACATAGGCGGAATCCATAAGATAGTCACGCGCCGCGACTACCTCAATGCCGGGTATGTTCAGAGGCCAGCTTTTCGGGTTGTTTACAATAAATAACTTTCTCATGACAGGTTCCCCGCGGCTAAGGCTGAATTACAAGAAGATTCGCATCATACGTGACAATGCCAAGAAGAATTGAATGCAGCAGTCTGCTGATCCCCACGTGATACAGCGCGCTGTCAGAGAGGGGATTCGGGCGGTAGGGGTCCGCGATGAGGATCCGTTTTTTCCGGCGCTCATATCCGCACAGCACCACGAAATGTCCGGACGGTTGCCCCCGAACATCATCATCATCTGATTCAGGGCCGTATTCACGCATTGAGTTGTAGAGATATGTCGCGCTGAGCCCTGTGAGGATCGGCACCTCGCGATAGAGGTACTCTTTTATAAGACCCGTCGTGAGGTCGTGAAACAGAATCTCCCCTCCGAGACTGAGGAATTCAAGATACCCTTCAGTGGCGAGAGATATTTTTCGGTTTTTCTTCAACAGCGCCTGCTGCCGGAGTTTGTCACCGAGGACCACCGGCTTGCCCCGGAACCAGGTGGGATCGAAGACCTGCAGATTGTAGGTATATATTCTTGCGCGGTATCCCCGCCTGAGAGCATGACAACCGAGAAATACCGCGAGGGTCCCCCCCTCCTCAAGGTGCTGTACTTCGCGGATCACCCGGTCCAGGGAGATATCGTCATCATAATACTGATACAACGCGTGGAGACAGGTTGGACCGCATGTGGTCAGATCAGGCTGCGGCAGCATATTGATATGGAATGTTTTGTCCATTGATTCCCATTACCATGTAACAGTGCAGTGCGGACAACTGTGAACCGCTATCAGCGCGGCATGTCAATCAAAATATCTGAAAAACAGAAAATTATCAGCGAACTCATCACGCCTTCATAATGTCATAACAATGCCCCGTTACATATAATATTTCAAGTAAATTATGTACCCGGGGAATTGTCTTTTCAATTTGAATTAGCTTGACGTATGTATTCTCTCATAGTAAATAGTGTTGCTGTTGAATAAACTGTGCGGAGGGGATTATGGCTGCGAAAGGGAAGTCTCCGGTTCGGGTATTTTTTAAATGGATAACAGGTCTGCTTTTCTTCGTGTTCTTTACGGCGACAGTGATCGTGTATTCCCTGTATTCACTTACCAGAGAGGACACGATGGTGCCCCTCGCAGGCAGGGTCATGGCTTCGGTGAGCACATCGTTTCCCGGCACATCGGCCCGGCATCTCACCGCGGCATTGCGCAGGAGCCCTTCCCGTTCCATAACCCCCTTCACCGGAATCGACAGCACCATTACGCTCCGTGAAACTGAGGGCCGCTCTGATGAGGAAATAAAGGTTCTGGTTTTTTCAAAACTCGCGGCCGTCCTCTATCGCGATGGTGTGGATAAATTTTTCGAACGGCTGCAGGAACCTGTCATCGTTACTGCGCTGAAACCCCTGAAACCGGTTTTAGGGTATGCAACCGCGGATTTCAGCGGCACTCTCAGGGCTTTTCTCATGATACCCGTGGCGGTCTCGTCCCTGCTGTTGCTGCTGCTGATCCTGCTCAGCTACCGGTTCGGGAAAATGGCGAGTCCCGGGGTTGTGTTTTTCTTTTCGGGACTTCTGGGAATCGGAATATTCTCATGGTTTTCCGGAGCGCTCCGGACATTGAGCGTCATCCTTCCCGGACAGTATCGTGATAACGTTAATTCCTTCATCACAGGAAATGCTTCAGGCATTATCGGGAACATCGGCGGCAGTTTCTTCCACCATTTTCTGATTGTATTCTATACCGGATGCGCTCTTCTGGCGGGTGCATTTTTCGGAAAGTTTCTATATAATATCATAACGGGGAAAAGTGAATCAGAAAATGAACTGCGGCTGTAATCTCAGACAGAAAATGAGTTACCCGGTTGTACCACAATGCTGCTGCACCCGTTCATAATGCCAGCACCGTGCGATGCACACTGCAAATACAAAATCAGGGAGCACTACCATGGAACTCCAGTACCTGAAACTTACAGCAGACCAGGCCGTTGCCACAGTGATGATTCACCGGCCTGACAAGGGAAATTCTCTTTCCCCCGAAGTACTGCGTGAAATAGGCGACGTCTTTCTTGACCTTAACGGCCGTCAGGATATTTCAGTGATCATACTGACCGGCGGGGAGAAAATTTTCTCGGCGGGCTTTGATCTCGATGCGGTCAAAGACATACGGAAGGATTCCAACGAGGACTTCGTGGCACTGTTTCACCGTGCCTACCGGTCAATCCGGTTCTGCGCCCAGCCGGTA
>JAKQCH010000484.1 GCA_029573825.1 Spirochaetota bacterium
TGACACAGGCCTCCTGTGCTGGCTTTTATCGATCCACAATCCGGAAGAGTTAAACATCCATTCCATGAGGGGATCAATATTTGAAAATTTTGTAATTTCTGAATTATTGAAAAGTTTTTACAACCAAGGGCTGCCTGGAAACATATACTTCTGGCGGGACAGAAGCGGTAATGAAATAGACTGCCTTTTAGAGCAGGGTGAACATCTCCAGCCCTATGAAATAAAATCCGGACAGACTTTTAATAAAGATTTCACTACTGGTCTGATTAAGTGGGAGAAAATAGCAGAAAACAGGTCAGTCCGCCCTATGCTGATATACGGAGGGGATGATTGCTTTGAGTTTCAGCATATCAACATAGTATCATGGAAAAGCAGAGATTTTTTATATAATATGTAAAAAATAAATAATTTTTTGATTCCCGCATCCTGTCAGTCGTATTAATAATTGAATGATGATGACCTGTTTCACATTATACCTTCTTCGTGTGTGACACCGGTGTTACTCATCTTCGTCACTGCCGCACAATCATGTATACCAGAGAGAGCCACATGGAAAAAAAGCTGCTGAAAGAAGTATTCGGATACGATGAATTCCGCCCTCCCCAGCAGGAGATTATCCGCTCGGTAATGGCGAAACACGACACCCTTGTGATTATGCCCACCGGGGGAGGAAAATCTATTTGCTACCAGATTCCGGCACTGATGTTCAAAGGCATCACCATTGTTGTGTCGCCCTTAATCTCTCTCATGAAGGACCAGGTGGACCAGCTCCGTTCCCTCGGCGTGAACGCCGTCATGCTGAACAGCTCCCTTGACGCCGGGGAATACAATAACGCCATTGAAGAAATTAAGTCAGGGAAAGCCCGGCTGCTCTATTGTGCCCCCGAGACGGCGATGAAGAATAATATTCCGGTGATTCTGGCAGAGACAACAGTTGACTGCATCGCCATTGACGAAGCACACTGTATTTCACAGTGGGGCCATGACTTCCGTCCGGAATACCGGCAATTGGCTTCATTCCGGAAACTTTTCCCATCGGCCCCCTGTATCGCCCTCACCGCCACGGCGACTCCCCGTGTACAGGATGATATAAGGGAACGCCTGGGGTTTAAAGGGTCGAATGATTTTATTGCGAGCTTCAACCGGGACAATCTTTTCTATGAAATAATCCCGAAAAACGATCCCTACGGGCAAACACTAACATTTCTGAAAAACTTTCCCGATGAATCCGGCATCGTGTACTGCTTCTCGCGGAAACAGGTTGACGAGCTCTGCGGGTTTCTCAACGGAAACGGGTTTCCGGCCCTCCCCTACCACGCGGGCCTTGACGACAGTGAGCGGCGCAGGAACCAGGAAAAATTCAGCAGGGACGATGTGAAAATTGTGGTGGCCACCATTGCCTTCGGCATGGGGATACATAAAACCAACATACGCTTTATACTACATTTTGATCTGCCTAAAAGCATTGAGTCGTATTACCAGGAAACAGGGCGCGCGGGACGTGACGGCCTCCCGGCACGGTGCCTTCTGCTTTTCAGCCTGTCGGACATTTATAAAATAAAATATTTCATTGACCGCATGGAGGATGTCACGCTCCGGGCCGCGGCCAACGTGCAGCTTTCGGCGATCACCGCATTTGCCGAGACCCATGAATGCCGGCGGATTCCCCTCCTGAACCATTTCGGGGAAACCTGTGAAGAGAAAAACTGCGGGATGTGCGACAACTGCCTCGCCCCGCCCCGGGAGGAAATTGACTACACCGTTCCGGCCATGAAATTCCTTTCATGCGTGAAGAGGACCAGAGAGCTTTTCGGGTTTTCACATATCATTGATGTCCTCCGGGGTTCTTCCTCACAGAAAATTCTGGAGCGGGGACATCAGCATCTTTCCACCTATAATATTGGCGGTGAGTTTTCAAAAAAACAGTGGATGATATTAGCCCGGCAGATGGCATCGCGGGGCCTCCTGAAACAGGACATGGATTCCTTCGGAAGCCTGAAACTCACAGAGAAGGCATATTCGGTGATGAAGGGCGAGGCGCAGTTTTTCGGTGTTTCGATCGATGAATACGGAACGACATCAGGGAAAGCTGATTCACGACAATACGATACCGGCCTATTTTCGAT
>JAKQCH010000509.1 GCA_029573825.1 Spirochaetota bacterium
CGACCTCTCCCTCCGTGATATGGCAAAGCTCATTCTGGAAAATCCTGTTCTCTCATCCTCCTCCGGCGCCATCGGCAACCTGATCTTCAACACCCGTTCCAAATTCGCCCTCCCCGGCGGTGGTCAGAATGAACCGGATGCCGCGAATGAAGAGGAGGACATGGAATTTCTGCAGGCAATGATCGGACAGCGAATCCGCCGAAGAGTACTTGAAAAAAACACCGGGAAAAAAATATTCCGGCGTGACGAATATCTTCTCTCAAAACCGATTTACCAGATCACCCAGGCCGAAATGGGAGAGATGCGGGAACTCATCAAACGCCTCGGGCAGAAGCTGAAAAACCGCATATCACTCAGAAAAAAGCTGGTCAAACACGGCCATATCGACATCAAGAAAACTCTCCGGAAGAATCTTCAATACGGCGGCACGCCGTTCAGGATTTTTTTTAAGGACAGGAGAATTGACCGCCCGCAGCTTGTGGTGCTTTGCGACATTTCAAGTTCTGTAAGCCAGTATTCCCGCTTTATGCTGCTCCTCACCTACACGCTTCAGAGCCTTTTCTCCAAGGTCCGCACCTTTGCGTTTATCAGCAACATGGTGGAGATAACACCCCTTTTCATGGAAATGAACCCTGAACGGGCCCTGAACTCAATATTCAGCGATACCGATTTCACCTACGGCTGGGGCAGCAATTACGGAAATTCATTCAACCAGTTCCTTCAGGAATACAGCGACTCCCTGACAGGAAAAACCACCGTTCTCGTGCTTGGTGACGCACGCAATAACAGCAACGACCCTGGACTTGACTCCTTTGTCCGGATAAAGGAAAAGTCACGGAACCTTTTCTGGCTTAATCCCGACCGGCGGCACCTCTGGGACTGGAGCGACAGTATTGCGACCCTGTACATGCCCTACTGCAGGGAAATGCGTGAAGTGAAGAATTTTCATGACCTTTCAGATTTTATCGATAAACTGTTTATATCCTCCCGGTAACTGAATAAGGAACAGTTAGTGTCCAATACAGCATCATCAGTAATAGTGCTGCCCAATTATTCGAAAAATTATTTTTTACAAAATAGCTTGACATAATTAGTTTATATATCGTACATTTATCAGTACTCATCGCAAAATATGAATTTTTGTCTTTCAATAGAGCGTTTTACATGGAAAGATGAATGTGATGAGTTTAACATGCAATATTATATACGTCAGTCGGCCCACACGATACTGTGAAAAGTAGATTCCTGGAGTAATGCTGACACGGAGGTTTACATGGAAATTGAGTTAAAGGATCTCGGCGAACATAAGGTAATTGAGGTCAGCGGTGAAATAGATCTGTATAATGTAAGTGAATTGAAAAAGGTTCTCTTTTCTGTTACTGACGGGAGTAATCCTAGCGTTGTTGTGGACATGAAAAACGTTAATTACATGGATTCTTCTGGTATCGGTGCCCTCGTGGCAGGTCAGAAAAAAATGAAAGCCCATAACGGCAAATTCAGCCTTTTAAACATACATGAGGATGTGTTGAACATTTTGAAACTTGCGACCCTTGACAAGTTTTTCAAAATATACGAGGGTGACGACGAATTGATCTGATTTATCCGGTTCTTTTCAGAATAAGCAGCGTCATATCGTCATGAGGGCTGGCGTTGCCTCTGAAATTGTCAACATCGGTTACTATTAAATTAACCAGTTCCTCGGCTGTTTTATCGCTGTTTTCCTTCAGTAACCGCTGAAAACGCTGACTTCCATATTCATCTTTTTTTTCATTTCTCATTTCAGTAATCCCATCAGTATACAGCACAACAATATCACCCACGTTCAGCTTCACCTTTCCCTGACGGTACTCAACATCATCCATAATGCCAATAGGAACACCATCAAGCTTGCTGATGGTAAAAGAATTCAGCGATGAACGGAAACACATAAGAGGCCCGTGTCCTGCATTGGAAAACGACAGCTCCCCCTTTGACCTGTCAAATATCATGAAAAACAGTGTGGCGAATTTATCAATCGCGAAATCAGCGCTCAGGGAGTCGTTAATAGTCCTCACAACGTGTGCGCACTGAACATCCCTTTTATCCTTTGTCTGAGTAACAAATACCGTCCGGATCATAACCATAACGAGAGATGCCGGCACCCCTTTTCCCGACACGTCACTGATAAGGGCACCTACCATGTTTTCGTTAATGTCGATATAGTCGAAGTAGTCACCGCCCACTCCTTTCGCCGCCCGTGTAAATCCCTTGATCTCTATCCCCTTTTTGTTATAGAAGCCCATGGGGTTCAGACCTTCCTGGATATCCTTGGCGATATCGACCTGCTCATCCATAATCCGTTTTTCTATTTCGATATCCTTCCCTTTTTTAAGCTGCATTGTCATGACATTGAACTCATAGGCCAGCTTTCCCAGCTCGTCCGACGAATTCAGTCCGATACGGTAATCGAGGTTGCCCCGACCGATTTCTGCGGCGCCCTCTGACAGCTTCCGGATCGGTTTGATAATAACGCCTGACAGCAGCACAGACCCCAGGACCGAAACACCGAGGAATACGAGGGCTATATAGATAATATTGTAAGTCAAATCCATTATTCTTTTGCGAATAACCCTGTCAGAAAAACCGAGACGAACAGTTCCCGCCCTGTCGCCGGAAAGGGGGTTAACTATAGGTTTGGAGAAATCATATATTTCCCCGTTCTCATCTTTCGGGTCAGGGTATTTCTTCCGGAGTATTTTCTTGTGATCGGCATTTTTCACAGCGGCAAGGGTTGCCGCATCTTTACTCATGTCGGCGCCGTTTTTTTTCGGATCAAGACTCATCCGGACAAAGTTCTTTTCATTTAACAGGTACGCATATTCGATTGCGGGAACCTTTTTCAGGTTCTCGATTGTCGCAACAACGGACAGGTCGTCATCGCTTTTATAGGCATCCTCGGCAACCATAGCAAGGTGTTCAGTTTCCCGCTGGGCAAAGCTGATAATCTCTTCCCGCAGCATACCGCTGGAATCCATACGGACATAAAGGGCCATAATGATAATTATCGTTGACACCAGCGCAATAATTGCAAAGGCCAGTTTGAAACGAATACTGAATTTCACACGGGGGGAGTGCGTCACATCCTCCCCGTTTCCTCCGGATTCCCGATTAACTGCAACAACATCTTTTTTAACAGTAACCATGGCCCCTGTTCCTTTTTTTATTTCCTCAGCAACACCAGGCATTTTCTGATATTATTCTTCGCACGTTGATGATATCTGTCAATGGCAAGAACTTTCCGCCACTCCTGTATGGCCCTGGCGAAATCATTATTTGAATAATATGAAATACCTTTATAGTAAAACTGCCGGACAAGGCTCTGCTGTTCCGGCGTCAATTGCTCTTTCCCGACCTCAACCTGCCCGCTGCTGATACGCAGAATCGACTGAATCTTGTTCAGATTTATTATCGCACGGGTGTTATCCGGGTCTTTCATGGACACCCACTTGAACTCATTGAGGGCTTTTTGCATATTATCTATTCCGCCGCGGCGGTAATAGTTCAGTCCCATGTTATACCGCGCCTGTATTTCCTCCGGAGTGACGTTAGCGTCAACTATTCTCCTTATCTGCTGCGGCTCTCTGGTTGATGTGATAAGGGTATCAATATTGGGAAAATCCGGATTGATTGATTTCACCAGCTCAAATTTCTCTCTGGCCCTGTCATAATTTCTAATTTTAAGATAATCCTTCCCGTCATTAACAATCTTTGTTGAAAACCTGTTAAACTCCTCAGGGTTTGTTCGGGTAACCCGAAGCATGTACGCAGAAGCGATTTTATTACGGGGGAAAAGCTGCAGGATCTGCTCCCATTTCTGCCTTGACCCCCTGTAGTCACCATTCATGTACAGTTCCTTTCCTGATACAATCATCAGCCCTACGATATCAAAATATGGCGAATTTTCATCCACAATCTCTTCCGCATCTATCTTCTGCGCATCTTTGGAAATTGCAAGTTGTTTTCTGGCAAGTTCATTCTCGGGGTCAAGCTTCAGCACCTGTTCAAAGGAAGATATGGCATCATTATAGCGGGCCTCCGCGTAAGCGATCATTCCTTTGTCAATCTCAGTTTCGACCTCCTTGATGCGTTTACGCCGTAAAAATTCCTGATATTCTTTTCTGAGGCCCTTTATGCTGGCGAGACGGTATTGTGTGTCTTTATAATCCCCCCGCATCAGATCAATAACATTCCGGAACTCATCCTCTGCAAGATCAAATTTGTTCTCCCGCAGATTCTTAAGTCCTGACACATAAAATCCTTCAGCCTGCTGCCGCTTCTGTGCGGCAAACCGGGCCTCGTTGAGCTTTTCATCAATTTCACGGATCTGGTCTTTCGCGTCTCCATTGTTGGGATCAAGATTCAGCACCTGTTTATACACACTGCGGGAATCAAAATATTTTTTAATATCAAAAAGGATTTTCCCTTCCTTGAGGAGGTTCGTAATCTTTTCAAATTTCAAACGGTTGTTCAGGGCCATCTCGGCTCTCCGCTTCCCCTCAAGAGCCTTTTTATCAAGTGGAACAATGGCAAGGACCCCTTCCCAGCACTCGATGGAACCGGCATAGTTTTCATTATCCATCCGTTCTTCGGCGCAATCCATGAACTCCCGGTATTTTTTTCTTCTTTCAAGGTCAAGCGCGATCTTCTCTTCCGCAAGGCGCACATCTTTATCAAGCTCTTTCATGGCCTCCCGGAGTTCACGGAGATCATCATCGTTCGGGTCAATTCTGTAGGCAATGAAAAAATACTGCAGGGCCATTTCCGCGTTTTTTTTCCCGGAGTTGAAATCCCTGATGGCTTTCTCCAGATTCGCATCCTGAAGATCAATTTTTATTTTATTCCTGGCCTGACGGTAATTGATCCGCGCTTTCTGATACGCCACATCCCTCTTATATTTCTCTTCATATACAAGCTCAATTTTTTTCTGTATCCGCTCATTTTCAGGGTCCTGTTCAAGGGCAAGCATCCACGTTTCCAGGGCCCTGGTAAAATCACGGTTATCATAGTGCTCCTGGGCAAGACGGTTCAGGTCCTCCAAATTCTGGGAAGGAAGCCTCTCTGACGCGAAAATGGAAACCGCCATAACCGCCCCGAGTACAATGTAAGTGGTTTTTTTCATTATTCGATTTTAACACTATCACGATACGGGAATTGACATCATACTACCTATCGGCATATTTACAGCACCTGACTGAACAGCAGCGAAATAATTCCACACTGCCGGATCACCCGTACATCATATAGCAGATATCGCTAATCCGCTATCCCTGTATTCAGTGTACTAAATAATTGATGAATGTCAATTGTTTTAACGAAGGTTACATGCGGCTACCACAGTTTGAAATCTGTTTTCAGATCAATGGAAGTAATTAACTGCCTGAACCGGTAACTTTCATCCAGCTCATCGGAATGGTAATAGAAGTACTTGTATTTCAATGATACCCCGAGATAATTATTGATACGGGCTGTCAGCGCGTTCACCAGATCAATACGCGTCGTTCCATTTACATTGTCATGTTCCTGTTTTGCTTTCGTGAGAAATGAATCCATCATAAAGGAATAGGTAAAATGCTCCAGAAAATCCCATGTGAATAAGATTGTGGTTTCAAGACCGTAAAGGGGACTGTTTTCGGGGTCATGCACCTGTTTTTCGAATCCTCCCCCGAGCCTCCCCTCAAACCGAACGCTGCCCCCTGGAGACGCCAACTTGAAACGGGCTCCAACTGTTTCACGGACAATGGTCGGGCGCAATCCATCATCATTTTTTTTCACCACTGTTTCGCACTGGGATTTGTGATACGGGTTTACAAAGCTGTTAAGATTTAAATTGTATTCAAAGGTTCCCCGGAGAAGGTTTTTTACCAGAAATTTCCGTGTCGAGATTTCCCCGGTGGTGCTGTCCTTCTGTTCCTCGTTCAGTTCCACATAATTCATGTAAGGAGTCAGAATGAACTGGTGCATGCTGTTATACACGGTCAGCACTATCTTGTTCTCCATTCCCCACTGTGTGTAGGATGACTTCGGCTGCCCCGGCGGTGTGCTTATCTTTTCGTCACGGGACACCTCTGCATAGTCAAGATAATTCGACATCGCCACATCGATGGTCCCGCGAAACCGCCTGTCAATATACCCGAAATCACGATTAAGGAGTGCCTGGCCGTTCTCCATATCTTCCCTGATGGTGTCAGTCAGGCTCTTCCAGTGATTGTCGTAGGGAAGATTCCTTTTCCTTACTATGCGTGCAACATCTTCATATACCGACTGCGTTGATGCTATGCGGTAAAACCTTTTATCATCAACATCGTACCCCTGCACTTTATTGTCGCGGACGCCTTTTACCACGGTGCCGGTTATGCTTTCCACAACTTTCCGCAACGCGGCCCCTGTTATTCGATAGGTAAAAACCGGGAATTCATCATTAGATATTCCATAAAGATCGTAGATACTTACCTCATCTTTCAACAAAGTCCTGTTAATAGTACCGCGTTTCACAAGCGACACTTCGGCATTGTACCGATCCCGGAGAAGTTCGGCAATGCGTTCCTCGTCCACGGTGATATCTTTCCCTTTGATATCAGCAATCCGTTTCTCACCTTCTAATTTATAGCGCCGGCGCCATAATTCCAGCCTGCCGGAAAACTCGCGATACGAATTGCTCTCAACACGGTGATAGCCCGCCGGATAAAACGAATATTGTGATGCTGCCGCGTGTCGCGCCGGATCAAAGTCCAGCATATAATATCCTTTCGCAGGCGGGGCAAAAAACAGCGAACGCCCGTCACCTAAATCAAGGCGTGTCATGCCGGAACCATACAGGGTACCCTGATGGTCGCCCCCGCAAAGAGCATGACTGATTTCCGGGTGCTCCTTCATCAGTAATATATTTTCTTTTGTTGTCAGTCCTGACATGAGCACAAAATATTCCGCCCCCTGCCCCTTCGCCCGTGCGATACTTTCTTTCAGGGACTTCCGATGATCCGCCAGGGATGTTCCGTGAACATTCTTTTCCGCAATTTCAAACTGGATTTTCCCGGAAGAAACACCGATGAATGCAATCTTCCTGTTCCCCTTCTGGTGGATAAAAAACGGATCAAACACATTTTCGTTTTCCCGCACGATGTTGGAAGAGAGGAGATTTGTTGTCCGGCTTTTCCGGAGATACTTCAGGTTATCAACACCTATACGGAGGTCTTTCGAAGATATGAGGACAGCGTTGCAATGAAAAAACTGGAAGAAGTCCATCATAACAGAACCGTAACTGTATTTCGACAGAACACCAGGATAAAAGGCGTTCCCGAGGTCAAGATAAAGCTCGCCCCGGTTTCTGTTTTTTTCATATAAAATGGATTGTCCAAGGAGCAGGAGTTCATCGTTCCGGTCATAGTCCTCCCCGTGGAGCATGGCCCGTCCCTCAAGGTTCGATGTAATAATAACGGAAATCCGGTCGGCAGCAGCTCCTGTACAAAGCAGCAGGA
>JAKQCH010000512.1 GCA_029573825.1 Spirochaetota bacterium
GGAATACCGCGTGTACCTGAAGGGGCCGAATGACGCGGACTTCCGCAGGGCGGCAGCGACCTCCGGGAAGGAGTACGAACTGGAGGGATTGAAAAGCAACACCTCCTACAAAATGCACGTGACCGCGGTGGCCCGGGAAGGTGACGAGTCCATGCCCTCCAATGAAATCACGGTGACCACGAAAAATATCCCCCCGCACATACCGCGCATACTCCCGGTCCATCGCACGCGCGCTTCCGATGGCACTCTTACGACCGCGAAGATACTGTGGGCCCCCGCGACGGACCCCGACGGGAAGGTGGAGAAATACCGGGTATACGCCCTGCAGGGAAAGGAGAAGAAGCTTGTGGCTGAAACGCGGGCCGACACATTCACGGTCAGCCAGAATGACAGGTACGAGAGGGTCTACGTGAGCGCCGTGGACGATATGGGTGCCGAATCCGGCATTGCGAACGTGGCCGCGCTGAACGGCCTTGACATGCGGCTGAGCGTGCATCCGGGAATGCTCTATCCACTCGGAAAATTCGGCGCCGTTACCGGCCCGGGATTCGGGGCGACGGCCGCGTTCACGCTCTATGATTATCTCTATGAGAACCTGGTCCTCGGGGCGGAGCTCGGGTTTTACTACCTCCTCGGCAAAGACGCCCTGGAAAGCGAATACAAAAAGACGAACACGGTATTTATGGCCCCGCTGATGCTCACGGCGGGATACTGTTTCAGGCTGAATGAAACATACAGCGTCATTCCGTATATGAGCCTGGGTCTGATTTATTTCTATTCCGATTTAGTGAACCGGGACAGGGTGACACATAATGAGCGGAACGAAACCATATCGGAAATAGGGCCTGTGGCGCATGCGGGAGTCATGGGGATGTACCGGATAGACGAGCAGTTTACTGTGGCCGTGCGCGTGTTCATGGGATATCTCGTGGGTTCCGATTCGGGGTTGTATACCGGGCTGGATGTCGGGTGTATCTACAGATTGTAATTGCGAACGCCTTTCACGGCGGAAGCGAAACTGTTGGGGCTATTCCCCGACTGATATAGCACATTGCTTACGGACGCATCAGGAGGTACGTATGAATACAATTCCATCTATGCTGAAGATATCCGCTGTCGCGGTATTTCTCTCGCTTCTCGCGCTGACTTCCTGCTGGCAGGATTTCAACGACGTATTTATCGGCACCTCCGCATCCACTCCACCGGAAGTTACCTTTGGTAGCTCCTTGATGACAAGCACCAGTGTGACCCTCAACTGGGCCGAGCCGGACGCGGTCACCTACAGCGGTACGAGGATCACCTGCACAGGCAATGGAAGCACCACGGAAATAACCCTGGCGAAGGGCACCACGACATATACGGCAAGCGGCCTGACCGGCGGTGTTAAATACACGTTCACGGTGTACGCAACCTACAGTTCCGGGTACGAATCTGTCGGCGCCGCGTTTACAATTACGCCGATGGATAAAACACTCAGCTTCACCTACACCGCAGAGCAGCTCAGCGATGTCCGCAACGGCGGCCTGGGGGATTACTGCGTCCTCATGGCGGACGTGGACCTTTCGGGGTACAGCAGCGGTACAGGATGGAACCCTATTGGTGCTTCAGGGAGTGCCTTTACCGGAATTTTTGACGGCAACGGCCATACAATAAGCAACCTGACAATAAATAACAGTGCCACCGATTATCGGGGATTTTTCGGTTTTACGTCCGGGGCGGAAATTAAAAACGTGACCCTCACGAATGTCTCGGTGAACGGGAAGCAGTTCGTAGGCGGCCTTGTGGGACAATCTGAAACGGGAACAATCTCAAATTGCTCTGTTAGCGGTACGGTGAGCGGAGTTGGTAAATCTATCGGCGGCATGGTGGGACGAAAAAATTCAGGCACCGTAGAAAACAGCCATGCATCTGTTAATGTGAACAGCAATTCTGAATCCGCTGGAGGTCTTATTGGCCATTGTGCTGGAGCTTCAATAGTATTCTGTCATGCCACAGGATCCGTATCGGGTTATTCAAGCACAGGCGGACTTGTGGGGTATCAATTCGATGGGGCTATCACTTCCTGCTATGCCACAGGGAATGTTCTTGTAGACAAGTTTTATTTTAATGAAGCAAATGCAGGAGGCCTGGTTGGACGGACTGCGACTGTAACAATCACAAAATGCTATGCCCTTGGGAATGTTACGGTACAATATGCAGGAACAAATTTTGTACATGCGGGAGGCCTGGGAGGTTATATTTCAGGAGGTACGGTCCAAAACTGTTTTGCCCGCGGGAATGTTGACGCGAATATTACCAATACCGGATCGAGCAATCCCGTGTTTGCGGGGGGACTGGTCGGTCGATTGTCAGCTACAGCTCAATACTGTTACAGCACCGGCACCATTGCGGCATCGACAGTCGGAACCGGTGCAGTTAATATCTATGCTTTTGCCGGAGGCTCGTCCTCCACCGCCTGTTACTATGACATGACCACTTCAGGTATTGCCGATGATGGAGTTGATACGAATGGTATAGGAAAATCCCATTCTGACATGATACTGCAGAGCACCTATCAGCCCGGGGCCAATAACTGGGACTTCTCAACCGTCTGGAGCATCTCCCCGTCGATCAACGGCGGCTATCCGTACCTGACGGGGATGGCGCCGTAGCCCTGCGCGGTCCGATACGCTTTGCAGCCCGGAGGGATTTTCCGTCTGACGGCGGGTATCTGATTGACGGGCATGCCGCAGTGTGAATATATCCGCACTGCAGGAGAAACACCGTTTATATATTCATTATTATTTCACTTCTTATAAATTACCTTTCCATATTTCAATATGCTTTCGAGAAATCCGCTCCGGTTGTTTTTCCTGACAATAAGCTTCGGCTCGATGCTGGTGTCCACCTGCCGGCATAGCGAGAACAAGCTGGCATTGACGTCAAGAAAATCACCTTTCAGTTCGTCTACAACCACCGCGATGTCTATATCACTGTCTTTGTGCTCCATGCCCTTTGCATACGACCCGTAGAGAACAATCATGCTTACCGGCAAGTGTTCTTTAAGCAGACCGGCATACCGCTCTATTTTTTCATAGAGTTTTGAATCCATCGAGCCAACTCCTTCGTCTTTTTGTAAATTTCCTTCGCCTTTTCGGCATCAAGCCTTTTCAATATTTCTCGTTTTTCATCCGGGTAACGGGCCTCAATGTTCAACGGCATAAGAAGGTCGATATGCTTTTTCCAGTCATCTGATAACAGTTCGTTCAATCCCGCTTCCTCGGCAAGCTTCAGCAAATTATGGGTGTAAGGAGGCTCGTCTTTTTTATAAAGGCAGAAGTAGCCCTTCATAGCTTTTTCTATGGTCTGGTGACAATAAAATCCCGACTGAAGATATTTTTTCTTTTTTAGCATAATCTTCGCCGAATCCGGATCGTCAAGAGCTATTTCAAGCCAGTATGAATATTCTCATCAATATCCATAATTCACATCCTTTATTTCTTCACTATATGACTGTCAGA
>JAKQCH010000205.1 GCA_029573825.1 Spirochaetota bacterium
GAGGAACTGTTCCTTGGCCGCACATCACTGCCAAGGGGCATTCGGGTTTCCGTGGTACGGGATGCAGGGGAGGATACTTTTTATGAGGTAATCTTTCCCGACACTGTTTCATCGGGGCTCATGACGATCAATGAAATATACGCAGTTTCTGACAAGATACGGGCGATGCGGAATAACGGGGATGACATTATCCCTTTGATTGAAGACATATCAATTGCCGACAAAAAAAGAAAGGGCACTGCCACCGGCAGCACCCCTTATCTGATGGAAAAATATAAGCTCGAATGTGTTATTGAAAAGCACATGAAATAGTATGCAATAAAAACGCCTCAGCTCTCAGTATTCCTTTCCTGGAAAATTATCTTTAAAGAACCGCACCTTTTTCTTTTCGGTTTCTATATCGCTCTTGTTAAGGGTTCCCTTTTCGAGGGCGATATCCAGCAGCTTTATGTGATCGTCATTATCATCCTTTTCTGCGTCATCGGTGCCGGGTTCAGGAAGCTCCTTCACGTCAGTTTCGGGTTTCTTCTTCCTGCTTTTTTCTTCGATATTCTTTATCTTCATGTCAATCTGGTCCTGGGTCAGAAGCTGAATATCGTCACCGGAATCATCATAATCATCGAAGGGAATCTCAACGGGCTCCTTTTTCGATTTTGACTTCTTCCCGACGATTTTTTTAGCAGGTGCTTTTTCAGCCTTTTTCCTGACAGGCGGCGCAACCGGCTCCTCCTCTCCCAGCTCTCTCAGCATCGCTTCAGGAGGATTCTCGATTTTCAGATCAAGGAGTTTAATCTTCTCTCCCAGAAGTATGTTTATCTGCTTCTCAATGGACATATATATAGGGGTGGTAAATGACTTGTTCCTCGCAAGAGACTTTTCCATTTTCCTGAGATCACTGATATCCTCCTCAATGAGCTCAATTCTCTTTAGGATATGAATTACCTTCATGACATACTCCTGACATTAATAATGGGTTACCGGACTCTGCACACTTCACAAATCCGTACTCTACACAGGTACCACACTGAACGTATAAAATTTGCGAAATTCCGTCAATTCAATTTTAACCAGAGTGTTTTAAAAATCCCCCGCCGACGCGGAAGATACCGGTTCGGCACCGTTCCTGCTAAAAAATCACCGTCTGGTCCTCTTCCACATGAAACTCGGTATTGCAGTCCGGACAAATATAATCTCCGCTCCTCTTCACCCTGATGAGGCTTTTACATTCCGCACATTCCACAACAACCGGGGCGTCAAAATCATTAATCACATCAGGAGATTCCGCCTGATGCAGGCGAGCCTTATCGCCCTGTGACGATACCCGCTCCGTCGATACGCCGGAATCACTGTAATCATCCTCGTCGTCAATCATACGGACTGCGATCTCATCGCCGCTGCCCTCAGAAGCGAGCGGTGCGGGATGGGTACCAAGCTGCAGATGTTTCAGCACAACCCCCTCCGCTTCCTCCCGGGTAGCGGCGATGGTCAGGACTTTATCGAAACCGAGAATTTTGTACAGTGTTGCTATTTCATTTCTGATATTGCACAATACGAAAACGCCCATGGTCCCCGCAATACGCTTATGGAGATACAGAATGAGGCCAATCCCCGCCGAGCTGATATATTCAAGCTTCTCGGCATCAAAAATAATATACTTTCTGTTTCTTCCGAGGAGCTGGTCCACATACCTTTCGAGGTCAGGACTTGTCAGACCGTCGAGATACCCGCCAAGAGAAACGACTGTTATCATGCCGTCCCCTGTTTCATTATGTTCAATGAAAATCATCGAATGCTACCTTCCCTTCTTTTTTTCACCGGTATCGCGTCCTTGACGGTTTTCTGGATATCAAAATGAATCG
>JAKQCH010000266.1 GCA_029573825.1 Spirochaetota bacterium
ACACGCTGAATGCGTATTCCGAGGGTTGTGGATTCCCGGAAGACTATTTCCTTCAGGGGTGCAATATTATTTTCTTCCGCAAGAATGGAAAACACAAGCCCCGGGCGCCCCTTTTTCATAATGGCAGGTGTTGCGGTGACATCGAGGGCGCCCTTGCCAAGAAGTACATCAATAAGATACGGTGCTACCTGAGGATTCATGTCATCAATATTACATTCAAGGAGAATCAGGTGTTCCGTGATTCTATCATCAGTTTCCGAGAAGAACGCACGAGTGTATGAGGGGAAGGGGTATTCCCGTGTTCCGAATCCGATGCCGGTGGCTATGATAGTGCCGGGGGGAGATACTGTGCCAACCTGTGTGCCCAGAGTCGTAAGAAGCGCAGCGGCGGTGGGAGTAACAAGCTCTCCGTGTTTACGGGTATGTCTGCAGGAAAAGCCTTTTGTCAGTTCAACAACCGCGGGAACAGGTACAGGAATTTCACCATGACGTGAGTTGATGGTGCCGGTGCCGAAACAGAATTCGCTGAAGTGAATCCGGTCCGCCCGTAACATATCAATTGCGATGCAGAATGCGGCAATGTCGATGATACTGTCCATTGCTCCGACTTCATGAAAATGAACATCTTCAATGTGTTTGCCATGGACATGTGCTTCCGCTTTCGCCAGTCTGGTAAATACCGCACATACGTTGTCACGGATGCTGTTCGATAGAGTACTCTGGTGTATAATTTCAATGATATCGGAGAGATTTCGCGAGGTCCCTTCATCGGCACAACGGACCCCGGCGGTCATGCCCCTTATATTATGACGGGTTATTTCCTCCGGAGTCATGATCCATCCATTGAGATTCAGTTTCCGTAATTCTGTGATAAGGCGGTCTCTGTTGAGACCCGGACCGAAGAGTGACCCCAGGAGCATATCGCCGGAGGCGCCGAGCTGAATATCAAAGTACAGTATTTTACTCATTGTCCCTGTATCCGCCCGACAATCTGAGTATCCTGAAAGCTAAAAAGGATGCGCCGAAACCATTGTCAACGTTCATGACCGCGATACCCGGAACGCAGGAATTCAGCATCGCCAGAAGGGGCGTGAAACCGTTCAGTGACGTGCCGTAACCTACGGAAGTAGGTACTGCGATAACCGGCGCCTGCACCAGTCCGCCGATAACGGAGGGAAGGGCCCCTTCCATGCCGGCGGCAACGATAACCACCGAGGCTCTCTCCAGGAGGGCTCTTTTGTCAAGGAGGCGGTGAATTCCGGCAACACCGATATCGGATATCAGCTCCATGGTGATGCCGAGCATTTTACCTGTTTCCAGGGCCTCCTGGGCAACGGGGAGGTCAGCGGTGCCTGCGGTTATTACAGGAACATAACCCGGAACAGGAGTGATTTCCTTTATTGTGAGTGATATCGTCCGCCCGGGTTCGTTATACTTCGCATCGGGGAATACCCTGGATACCGCATCATATACATTGGGGTCGGCCCTCGTGGCGAGCAGATTCGAATTAGTCCCGATAATTTTCCCGGCAATGCCGGCAACCTGTTCCGGAGTTTTCCCCTGGCAGAAAATTACTTCAGGGAAACCCCACCTGATGGTACGGTGATGATCGATGCTGGCATATCCGATATCTTCGTACGGGAGGGTGATGATCCGTTTCAGAATATCATCCTCTGAAACGGAACCGTCCCGGTAATTGCGGAGAAGCTGCAGTATGGTGTCTCTGTCCATTCAGAGGTCACCTAATACGCGGCAATTAAAATTGTTTCAATTTCATTCTTTGTGAGTGGCCGTGGGGCGTTTTCAATAAACGGATACTGCATGGTGAGATCAGCGATTTTGGAAAGCTCATTCTTTGGAATGTCGAACTGCGAAAGCCGCTGCGGTATTTCTACTTCAATTTCAATTTTACGCACTCCCTCAACGGCCTTGATGGCGGCTTCAATAACCGTAATGTCCTTCACGTCCTCGTCCATTACCTTGGACATCTGCACGTATTTTCCCGGCGACGTGGTAAGGTTGTATTCCATAATGTGGGGCAGAATCATTCCCATTCCCCGTTCAATGGGAATGGATGTTTTTGTCGCAAGGGCGATCGCCACCGCAAGGGACACCGAGAGCTCGGATATGGAAAAAGCCATACCTGCCATGATGGAAGCTTCCGCGATGTGGAGCCGGGGCGCAGTATTGTTCTGGTCCCGGTAGGCGATGGGCAGATTTTTGAACACAAGGTCAATGGCACGGAGGGCAAGGGTGTTGATAAGCCCGTTGTTCTTTTTTGATATAACGGATTCCGTGGCAAGAGCAAGGGTGCTGATTGCGGTATTGGCGGTAAGATCATCCTTGATTACTGTCGCGATATGGGGATCGACAATTGCAGCCTTCGGGAAGATGAGACGGTTTTTGTAAATCAGTTTTTTCATTTCATGGATTTCAGTGAGATACAGCATGGGAATAATCTCAAAACCGAAAAGAGGGTAGGCCGGAATAATTACAAGATTTGTCGCAGTCTGTATTTTCGGATTTTCGAACAGCTCTTCGCAGAACAGAAAGTTGTTGATCAGCAGGGAAATAGCTTTTGCCGCGTTCATCGATTCAATGCCGCCGAACCCTATGACCACATCGCATCCGGTTTTTTTTATGAAGAATACCGCAGAGTCAATATCCTCCGTGTTGGGATCGTCGGGTATTTCGTCAAAGATGATACAGCTGACATCACTTTTGGCGAGGTTTGTTGAAATCTGCTGGATGGTGGTTTCAAAACTGTTATAATCAGACGAGGTGGATATAATGACAGCGCGGCTGCCGAACTTTTTTACTATGGGCCCGACGGTATTGAGAATCTGTTCCTGTATGAAGACTTCTGTGGGTATGTAAAAATCAGGAATATAATCGCTGCTCAAAGGCGTCACCCGTCAAAATGTAATAAAAAAAGCGGACAATTAAATTTCCGCTTCTTTATACTATATGCTGTGTAAAGCAGTTATGTGCGTGTTCTTTATTTGCGAAGCAGATATGATGCAATTTTATCAGCGACCATCTCGATAACATGATCATCATTAAATTTGTCGTAGGTCCCGTTCTGGATCTGAAGCTTGATCTGCTGGACTCTCTCTGCGCGAGCGGCATCAGGAGTATCCATAACTGTTTGGGTATATCGGGAAACCTCAGCCGCCTGCTTCGCTTCTGATGAAATCTCAACCTTGTCATTTCTCGAAACGTCACGTGACCGTGACACGTTTTTGGAACGGTTGGTTTCAACAATGTTGTTTATGTTCCCAATTTTATCAATAACCATTTTGCTAACCCTTTTCCTTTCTATTATATATATCGGTAATTTTTGTCAATTCTTTAATCAAAAAAATATTTTCAACGCACCTTATAATATATAGAAAAATGAAAGTAATTCAAGTAAATAATCAGTACTTATATCGGTCCCGTCATGCCTGAAAATAATAGCAGAGAAAATTTTTTTTAAAAAATTTGGGGGGTCGATACCGCTCCCGGAAGCAGAGATTTCCTTTTTAATACTGCATTGCCGGCATAATCTTAATTGCCGGTATTTGCTATGAGGACAGTGAATTCCCCCTTCTCGATAATTTCCACGGATCCTTCAAGGAACCCTTCGATTGGATAAAGGAGAATTTCTTCATGGATTTTCGTCATTTCCCTGGCAATAAGCACCTCAGATCCGGGGAAAATCTCCGCGATGTCCGAAAGGAGCTTTTTGATGCGATGCGGCGACTCATATATCGCGATGGTGCCGGTGAAATTTTTCAATTCCGTGAGTTCATTCTTCCGTTTTCCAGGTTTCTTGCTGAGAAACCCCGCGAAGATGATATTTTTCCCTGAAAAACCCGATACCGATATCGCCGCAGTAAGGGCAGAGGGGCCGGGAATGGGCGATATGGTGATATTTTCATTGCGGCATGTGGTCACCAGGCGGTTCCCGGGATCGGAAAGCCCCGGTGTTCCTGCATCGGTGAGATAGGCGACGGATTTCCCCTGTTTCAGGAGGTCCACGGCGAACTGAAGCTTCCCCTCGGACGAATGTGAGTGCATTGATGATGCAGGAAGCTGAATTTCATACCTGTTCAGCAGTTTCCGGGTCTGCCGCGTGTCCTCGCAGAATACATGTTCCACTTCTGATTTGAGAATTGAAAGGGCGCGGAGAGTGATATCTTCCAGATTCCCGATGGGAGATGCGATGATATAAAGAGTTCCCTGTTTCACGCAATGCCTTTTGTGTTGTTCAAAATTTAGTATTGACATTAATAGTACTGGTTCGTGAAGTAGCACTATCCCCGTGTGCGTATTTTTCAAGCATTTAACGAAAACAGCGCTAATATTTTTTAAAAGATCTATGGAAGCTGTGAACACGAAGACCATTACATCAATTCTCGCTGAAAACGGTATTCAGGTAAACAAAAAACTGGGACAGAATTTCCTCTGTAATGATACTGTTGTGGAAAAGATACTATCTGCATCGGCTGTTACCGGAGGTGATCGTGTGCTGGAAGTTGGTCCCGGTCTCGGGGCCCTTACCGAGCGCCTTGCAGAGCGGACTGGCCATGTTACAGCGGTGGAGATCGATTCCGGCCTTGCGCGGTATCTGCACACACGGTTCGCAGATACCGCCGCCTGCACCGTGATCCATGGCGATTTTCTAAGGATTCATTGCGAAGGGGAGTTCACCAGAGCGGTATCAAACCTCCCTTATTATTGCGCCTCCGAGATATTGTTCCGTCTGGCAACAGAGTACCGGATGCCGGTGTTCTTTGTGATGATGCAGCATGAAATGGCGGAACGCATACAGTCAGGGCCGGGAACAAAGGAATACGGCGCCCTCGGGGCTTCCCTGGCGTTATATTACCGCGGGGAGTACCTTTTCGGGATTGATAAAACCTCCTTTTATCCCAAACCGGAAGTCCGTTCAGCCTTCATGAAGTTCTCCCGCCGTGATGATGTGCCGGAGAACGAAAAGGTTAGGGAGATGTTTCACCGGATTGTGAAGTCCGCCTTCTGGGGAAGGAGAAAAACAGTCCTGAAATCCCTCACCGATGCGCCGCACCTTGATTATTCCCGGGAGGAAATCAGCGATGTTCTCCGGCAGCAGGGAATCGATCCTTCTCTGCGCGGAGAGAACCTGGGTGTTGAAGATTTCAGGGGTCTTGCTGAGGTCTTCGTACGGCGTTCCGGTAATTAGCTCCACACAGCGGTATCACACACAAAACAGAGGATAGCGGGTAGACTGAATGAATAGAATTGACAACCAGCAGTTTTCACGTCTGATTTGCGGCTGCGAAAAGCCCGGACGGTATACCGGGGGCGAGCTGAACCAGATCAGGAAAGAAACTGTTCCTGTGCGGGGGGCGATATCGTACCCCGATTTATATGAAGTGGGCATGGCAAACAACGGTATCCGCATCCTCTACGATGTCGCCAACGCGCTCCCGGATGTCGCCTGCGAACGGGTTTTCGCAGTGACCCATGAATTTGAGCGCCGCCTCCGTGAAATGAATATGCCTCTTTTTACCCTGGAGACCCGCACCGTTCTGTGTGACCTTGACCTGATCGGGTTCAACCTTTCCCATGAGATGCTCTATACCAATGTCCTGCAGATTCTCGATCTCGGGGGAATTCCGCTTTTACGGAAAGACCGTAAAGACGGGGACCCTGTCATTGTCGCGGGGGGGGAGGCGGTTTCGAATCCCGCACCGGCAATGGATTTTTTTGATGCTGTCTTTATCGGCGACGGGGAGGAGGGAATTCAGGACATGCTTCTCTGTATCAAAAAGGGAAAGGAGGAGGGACTCTCGCGAAATGAGATGCTGAAGCTCATGGGAAGCGTGGAAGGAGTGCTGTTTCCCCACCTGTATGCGTTCCGCTATGGGGATTCCCGGCTGGAAGGCGTTGAGGGGCCCCCGGTGAAGAAACGGGTGTACCGGGGGAAGGACCCTGTTATTCCGGAAAAACCTCTGGTTCCCGGGTTCAGGATTGTACAGGAGCGTGCCGTGGTGGATGTCACGCGGGGGTGCGACAATCTCTGCAGTTTCTGTCACGCGGGATATTATGATCTTCCCTACCGAAGCTATCGTATCGGCAACCTCCGGGAGAAGATATTCCGGATACTTGACAACACCGGTTACAGCGAGCTTTCACTGGGTTCCCTTTCGATAAGCGATTACGGGGACCTGGTGCCGTTTATCAACACGGTACTGCCGGACCTCACGCGGCGCGGCGTATCGCTTTCACTTCCGTCCCTCAGGGTTGACCGGAGC
>JAKQCH010000567.1 GCA_029573825.1 Spirochaetota bacterium
TTAAGAAAAGTTGATGATTTTACTCTCCCTGTCTGTGAAAAGTGCGGATCTCCGGAAACAGAAAAAAGGATTTCTCTCTTTTCCGGTTCTTCACATGGGAAGGAATCAGGAGGCTGTGCAGTAAGTCCCGGAGGTGGATGAGGCATCAAGCGGTAGACCCGTGGGGTCTAATCTTCGAGTCTGAAGCGGACAGGGAAACGAACGCGGCTGCGGATTGCCTCGCGGTCCCTGCTGAGAGCAGGGTGGAAGCGGATACCGCGCGCCCATCGCAGCACCACGAGATCAAATTCCCTTCCCAGGGACTGCAGTATCTTCCCGTATAACACCGCACCGTTCCGGTCGATTCCGATCTCTACAACGACAACCCCCTCTATCCCGGCTTTCCTCATGGACGCGGGGTACTGGGGAAGGGCATTGTAAATAGGCCGCGGCGGAACTGCGGTATCGAACATATCGCCGAAATCGCCGCTGTCGTCACCAAACCGGAGGGGCTCCTCTTTCTTTTCCTCTTTTTTTTCTTCAATAACCTCTTCAGTGATCTGGTCGGATATATCGATATCCGGCTGTGTGACGCTCTGAGGGAGGCGGAGTTCCACCATCTGAAAATCGGTAATCTGGCTGTGGTCAACAGTAATGATTTCCTCGCTCCATTGGACAATGAAAAGAAGCGTCGTGAGCAGGGTCAGGGAAACCAGAGACCACAGCAGTGAAGGTCTCAGGCTGACGTACCGGATGATGCGGTTGTGAAGCAGTATATCGGCAATCATTGTCGTTTCTTGTTGCTTATTAATATAATGCTGTATATGCCGGAGTCCCTGAGCGTTTCCATGGTCCGGTGAACATATTCGAACGGTATCGATTTATCCGCATTGATCAGGGCTTTGGTTTCCGGATTGGAGCTTACCCGATACTGCGCGAAGGAACGGAGATTGTCCAGAGAGCCTTTTTTCCCGTCAAAGAACAGCTCTCCCTGTCTGTCAATCCAGAGGCTGATATGTGCTTTCGTCTCCGAGGTGGCGATGCGTGATTCGGGAAGGTTGACGGGAATTTCCTTTTCCATTTCAAGAATGCTGGAGGTGATAAAAAAAATGAGCAGCAGAAACGCGATGTCCGCCATCGAAGGAAGGGGTATCATTGACATCGGTTTTTGCTTTCGTTGTATCGCCATGGTAATGAAGTTCCTATATCATCCTGAGGGTCAGTTTTTTTATTCCGGAGAATTGGATCCTGTCGATAATTCCCACTGCTTTTTCGTAGGGGACCTTTGAAGAAACTTTCAGGAGCACCAGCATTTTCGGGTTATTCTTTTTATCCCGGATGAGCATGTCCTCTATGGCGACAGGATCAACTGCCTGGTCCCGGTAGGTTATATTTTCCCTTTCATCTATCTGGATGGTAACGACATTCTGCGCTGCCACCACCATGGGCTGCTTCTTGTTGTCCGGCATTGTCAGGTGGAGCCCCTCTTTCATGGTGAATACCGAGGTCACCATGAAAAATATTATCAGGATAAAGGATATATCCGACATGGAGGAAAGGTTCATCTCGGAAAGCATACGGATGGAGCGGCGGATTTTAGGCATTGCTGTCTACCATCTTTTCCAGGATGTCAGCTGATATGCGCTCGACGTCCGCCACGAAAACGTCAATCCGGTGTACGAAGTAATTATAGAATATCAGCATGGGGATCGCGACAATGAGGCCCGCTGCGGTGGTGATAAGGGCCTCTTCGATTCCTCCCGCCACAAGGCGCGCGTTGACCTGGTCTGCTGCAGCGATGTTGCTGAAGGCAGTGATCATTCCGGAAACGGTCCCGAGAAACCCCAGGAGCGGGGAAATGTTGCCGATGGCCGAAATGATGTTCAGTCCTTTTTCAAGTACCGCCACTTCAATGGAGGCGGCGATAGCAATAGCTTTTTCCACATGGTCGTATCCGAGGTTCTGGACCCGGTGTCCCTTTAAAATTATTTTTGACAGGACAAGGTTGTGTTCCCGGCAGAGTTTTTCCACGTCATCGAGATTCCTGTTTGTGATGGTATCTTCAAGGGTGGCAATAAATTCCCGGGGATTGAGATTTGCCCGTTTGAAGTAGATAAACCGTTCAATGACAAAGCCGCATCCTATGCCTGCAATAATAAAAATCGGCCACATAAAGGGACCGCCCTTTGTAAAGAGGTCAAAGAGCATGATGGTCTCGGATGAATCTTCCCGGGGAGCACTTTGCGTCGGTTGCTCTGCGGGTTGGGTTGTCCCGGCTTCCTGCTGTTCCTGCGCGGTGGGCGCAGCGTTCTGTACCTGCGTTCCGTTTCCGGGTGTGCGCTGCTGCTGTGCGATGGCACAGAGTGAAAGCGCGAAGAATAAAAGTAAACAAAAGGAAACCTTCTTCATTTTATCTGCTCCAGTTTTTCGGGATCATTATATTTTATGCTGAGATAGAGAAGCAGCAGCGCGCTTATATCAAGTACCACTGCAATGATGGGGATCAGCAGGTAAATCATTCCTGTAAGGCTTACGAGAAAAAATACAATGGAAAAGAATTCTTTTTTCGTGATATATTTGAGCTTCTGCACAAGAAACACCACGGGGTCACTCTCCGGAAGCTTTTGAATGAATTCCTTGTCATAGGTGACAAGGGAACCGGATGAGGTGTATTTCCGCAGAAAGGACACCATCACAAGGAGCATTACCCCGAGCCCGAGGAAAAGGAGTCCTATCACCACAAGGGGCATGACGCCGGTGTTGTGGATAAAATACAGGTACGATGCAGCGGACAGAAACATGAGCAGTGTGCCGTTGTCGCTAATTGTGTCGAGCCATCCCCCGATTTTTGAAACCTTAAGGGTGTATTTGGCAACCTCTCCATCAACGCCGTCAAAGACAGAGGCCAGCTGGAAGAACAGTCCCCCCAGCACCGTATACCAGTAGCTGTCAAAAAGGATAAACACGGCGCTCATAATCCCTATTATCATGTTGAATACAGTAAGGTAATTGGGGTGGATACGGGTTCTTGTCAGGGCGGTGCTTATGGGGAGCGATATGCGTTTGTTTATGGTGCGGGCTATAAATCCTGATGTGTTCACAATGATTGTCTCACGGAGGAGCTTTTTCGCTTTTTTTATGTCGTCCAGGGTTTCTATTGCGAATACGTCATTACGGGCCGCTGCGTGATAGCTGTATTTTGTTCCGGTGAAATATGTGTTGAAATCAGTAAAATAATGCATCTGAACAAAGAGGTTTGACTGAATTTCGAGATACGCTTCGGGAGTTTTTTCCGGAAGGGTTTCATGCACTGCTGCTTCAAGTTTTTTTATTATCGCCGGTTTGATTTTTCTCCGGTAGAATGCGAGTTCGCTGTCGGAAAGATCCAGATAAATTTCCTTTACGCCGTTTCTGGAAAGGGTCACAATTATTCGTTCAAGTGGATACAGCCCGCATATTTTTTTGTTACACATCGGGTTTGCGGGGGGAGATATTATTACTGCCAGATTCGGGGCCATAGGATATTCCATGTGAGAAGATATTTTTCCGGAAAAAGTCAAAAACAGGTTGCCTAAATTCAGAAATTTTGAATGATACTTAGCGGACGAGATATGTGTTTTCCCGTCTTTTTATACGGGGAATGGCACACTTATTGTCTGCTGATCCAAAACTAACGCAGGGATGATTTTTTTCAAGATAATTTTATGGTGATTCCCGTAGGGATCAGGCGGAAAGTCCCTGTCGGTATTATATTACGTGTCGATAATAATACAAATAATCATGGATTCCTACAATGGATAAAACAGCGGAGATTGATATTACCGTATCTCCCCGTTCATCAAAGCGGGACATTACCATTGATGGCAGCGGAAATATCAAGGCCCATCTTAATTCCCC
>JAKQCH010000272.1 GCA_029573825.1 Spirochaetota bacterium
TTGCTCTTGTAGTCCTTCAGGTTTTTCCGGAACAGTTCAATCCGCTCCTTCAGCTGGTCGGTGGTCGTGGGCATGATCCTTCCTTCTGTGCGCTTTTTGTATTTAAACATCAATGGTCAATGCAGTACCGCATTCTGCTCCTTCGGGCGGTAATGTCAATGTATTTATGAATTTGTTTTTTGCGGGGGGCGATATTAAGACATGGCACATTTGTCCCTGTTCTCAATGATGAAACGAGTTGCAGTCTTCTCTCCATTCAGATGGTAAATGATAATGTTTGAGTCGAGGAGATACTTCGTCACTTCCGGTCCCACTCATCGCGCATTGATCGCTGCCACTGAACAGGGTCCAGCGAGGCGTCCTTCAAAATACCGGCAGTCTTTCTTGTCAGGTCATCATTGACCACCGGACTGTTTTTGATTTGATCATCTGAAATCGGGAGTATCAATATTTCAACCGTTCTGTTGAGATATTCATCGGGGATTTGTATGGTATAATCACGTTTTGTGGGTTTTATTATCTCACGTATCATGTCGTTCACCTGATTTGTTTTCCAGCAGCGCATACAGGCTGTCAGTTCAATGAGAAATTAAAACCATACCTGCTGTACAGAATATATTATTGAATATATGCACAACCAACGAACATGTCAAGCTCGAAATGGAAGACAAAATTTCCTGTTCCTTTTCCCTCTCACTCCGGGACTCCAACTACAAGGGGCTGAAGCCGCCTTGTTCTGAGGGAAAGGGAAAATGGGATGCAATCCTGCACACTTGCAGGACAACGGGCTTCAGCCCATTGTTTTCCATGACATGAGAGATGGAGGGGGCATGGCACCCAATGCGGGCATTTTTCTATTGACTTCACAGCAAATGTTTGATATTTTACTGTTGAAATTATATTAATATATAGCTCTGCAGATAAACATAACCGATAATCAGAATAATGTCAATTAGAAGCAGGATATAAATATTTCGCCATGTTCCTTTTCGGTTTCTGCGGCGGCCCATATTTCACAAGATAAAGGAGAATACAATGAAACGAAGCATATATCTGATCCTGATGCTGGTCCTTGTCTTCAGCTGCAAGTCCCCTTATGAGCTTGTGCGGACCGGGCCGGTGTACACTCCGCAGCCGAAGGATGCGGAAGTGAAAATTATCGGACCTGGAGAAAATGCACCGTACGAACAGATCGCCATCACCGATGTCGGCGAGTACACCCTGGAACGGAGAATCAATGAAGCGAAGAACGCAGCACGTGAAGCCGGCGGGACCGCGATCATGCCGAAACTCACCACCGACAGCGAGCTCAATGTAAAATCAGGATTCCTGGTACAGTCGTTTTTAATACTCAGGGAGAAGAGCGAGGACATCACGGAGGCCCCTGAAAAGCAAGTCGCCATCGCCCCTGTGGAAAAGAACACTGCAGAAATTGAAGGAAAAGCCGCAAAAACAGGCCCTGATTATTCCAATCTTCCCCGCGCGAAATACAGGCTTCTCCTTACCGACCTGGCGCTGTTGAAAGGAACCACATTCAGGGGATCAATGTATCCTGTAAGCTATTACCGGATTCCCCGCGTCCTGAAAACCTTCAAAAAAAAGAATTCCCACCTCTTGCTGCTCAGCAGCCGGAGCGGCAGCAGCCGCGTACTGCTCTTTCTACCAAAGGATAAATACCGCACTGTCAATACAATGATCAAATCGAAAAAGCGTCTCGATTTTGTCTATAAACCCGTTGCCGTGTATAAATCAAAGTTACCCGTGCTGGAATACATTGAC
>JAKQCH010000583.1 GCA_029573825.1 Spirochaetota bacterium
GTAACTCTGTCAACAATACCGTTCCGAAGCTGAATTGCTTCCTCGACGGTTTTCCCTGTCGAATATTTCAGGCGGTCATATTCATCGGAAGTGATATTGTTCTCTCCGACGATTGCAGCGATCTTTTTCACCTGGGCTTTCGTAAGCTTAATCGCTTTCTTAAAGGAAACTGTTTCGTTACCTTCGGGCTGTTTCACCCTGAAGTGTTCATCGGTAAGGCCGAAGGTTTCTTTCAGTTCACTAAATAATTTCTGATTGGGATGTTTAAAACCTTCCGGTGAGCCCCATTTGAATATTGAACGATAGCTTTTTTTCGCAGGAGCGGTCTCCGTCCAGTCTGGCTGAAATGAGTTACTATTTTTTTTCATGAATTCCCCCTTGCATGTTTTTCATATTGCAGTAAGATCATATTCTTATTCCGGTATTGCAAGTACAGATTTAACAGAAGCGATTTCCTTTTTCATCTGCGCGGCAGACCATTTCAGTTCCCTGGCTGCTATTTTGGCAACTTTCGTGAGAACCTTTTCCCCCGGATTTCCAAGTGTGCAAATCCCGGTCCTCCTGAATACTATATCCTTGAGGGTTTTTGCCATTTCGACTCTGATTGCATACAGCACCTGTGCAAGCATTTCTCCATCCTCATTCAGCGGTTCGGCGTATTCTTTTCGTGAGCGGGCAATTTCAAGTATCTTCGGTGCTTCGGTGCCATAAATTCTTCCGATATATTCAAGTGTGCTTTCCGGAAAGTCAACATTTTCAAGCCTGAACTGCTGCATAAAGGAGTTCAGGTCAGCAATTTCCGAACCAGCAAGGTATTCTTTGTCGGTAATTACTTTCCTGTGAGGGCGGCCCATTTTTTTCTCAATAAGATTCACGACACTTTCCGCGAGGTTTCTGCTGGTAGTGTATTTTCCGCCTTCTACGGTTATCAGTCCGTCAAGCCCGTCTTTCTTATTGTCGTAGATTTCGTATTTTCGTGATGACTCATACACATCTGTAGTCTGATCCTCAACCAGGGGTCTGAGCCCCCCATAGGTGTAAAGAATATCTTCATATTTAATTGGGCGGCTGTTGCCGAATGATTCGTTCACATCATCAAGGAGCTCTATGACGCTTTCCTTCGTGACCCGGTATTCATCAGGATTACCTACGTATTCCTTGTCGGTAGTACCGATCAGGGAGTGTCCTCTCCATGGTATCAGGAAAAAATGTCTCCCGTCTTTTGTTATTGATCCTACGACATGGGAATTTATTAGTTTTTTGGTGATGATATGAATTCCCTCAGACCTGCGAAGCTGCTCTCCGGTAATGTCTTTACTTGCATATCCCAGGATTATATCCGCCCAGGGACCACCGCAGTTCACCACGAGGTTGCCGCGGACTTCAAAGGGTTTTTTCAAGAGGAGGTCCTTACCGCGAACTCCGGTAACTTTTCTGTCCCCATCGAGGATGAATTCCTCAACTTTGCTGTAGTTCGCAACATGGGCCCCGTATTTAACTGCTGACTTAATAAATGCCAGTGTAAGGCGTTCAGGAAATATACTGGCACAATCGTAATACACAACAGCGCCGGTAAGGCCGTCCTTCTTCACATTGGGCTCAAGTGATACTACTTCCTCTTTGCTGAGGGTGCGGTGACAGGGAACCTTTTTGGCCGGGTCCCATGTATTTTTTTTGTCGTATGAAAGGATGTCATAGATTATCATTCCGATTTTCAGC
>JAKQCH010000586.1 GCA_029573825.1 Spirochaetota bacterium
ACTGAAATCAGAGATTAAACAAATGATAGAGAAATAATTGCGAATCGGGACAAACAGCGGACACAGCAACAGATGCCTGCACAGGGGAGGAGCTAATACATGAAAATTGAATCATCTTTTACGGGAACACCATTGCGGGACTACAAAACCGCAGTGGACTGGCGCGCAACAATGAACTATGCCGCTGCTGTCAATGACGAGAATCCGCTGTATTTCAACGACGAAGCAGGAAATGATATTATTGCGCCGCCGATGTTTGCAGTAGCGGCGACCTGGCCCATCGCTGAACGGATATGGGACTTTATCGATGACGAGAATTTCCCAAAGGATATTATTAAAACGCAGGTGCACTATACAGAACACCTCGTGTTCCATCGTCCAGTCCGCCCCGGTGACGACCTGACAATAAAAGGCCGGGTGGCCGCCATTATGCCCCACCGCGCCGGTACGGTGACGATTGTGCGGTTTGATGCCCTTGACCGGGACGGAAAACCTGTTTTCACTGAGCACCTCGGCGCCATGATGCGAGGGGTAGCGTGCATCGGCGGAGGCAGCGGCGGTGACACCATACCCGTGATACCTGACAACACCAGCGGAGAAGCCCCCCTGTGGGAACAGGTTATACCGGTTGACCGGATGCGTCCCTTCATCTATGACGGCTGCACGAATATATTTTTCCCCATCCACACATCAGTGGCCTTCGCGCGGATGGTGGGGCTACCGGATATTATCCTTCAGGGGACCGCGACACTTGCCTTCGCAGCGCGGGAGCTTACGGACAGGGAAGCGGGAAGCAACTCCCGCAGGCTCAGTAAACTCTCCTGCAGGTTTACCGGCATGGTGGTCCCGCCGGAAGATATCCGCGTGCGTTGTACCGGAAAAATCCTCAGCGGCGGGGGGACAGATATTTTCTTTGAGGTGCTGAACAGCAGCGGCGTAAAAGTGCTCTCTCACGGTTATGCACGCATCGCTGACTGAAAAAAAACATGCTCTTAAAAAAAAGAGTTGAGTCTTTCCCATTGAACAATGACAGTTCATTGTATGAAAAAGAATATAGTGAAGAAAGTGCCTTCAAAGCCGTCTGTTGAAACGTCCACACCGCTTCCGGAAAAACTGAAGCAGCGTCTGTATCCGGCGGTGCTTGACCTTTTTGCTGAAAACGACTTCCACCAGGTGAACATCCGGGAAATTTATAAAAAGTCAGGCATCAGCCCCAGCACCATCTACCGATATTTCCCCTCCAAGGAGGACCTGCTGTTCGCCATTCTCACAGAAAAAATTGGTGAAATCGGCGTACTGGTTAAGGAACAGATAAAGGGGCTTGAGAGCACCAGGGAAATATTCCGGAGAATCTTCTGGATCATTATGGACTATTATGACCGGAACCCCGGCGTGGCGGTTACCGCATTCATCACCGTCCCCATGCGGACGTGGATGAAGGAACCGTCATATAAAAATGAGGGGGCTTCCATATTATTATCGGAAGTGATCCGCGAAGCGAGGGCACGGGGTGATATCGACCCGAAAATAACAAACTCCATGATTATGGACCAGTATTACATGCACTTCTACCGGCAGATCCACCTGTGGTACTTTAACGGAATGAAAACAAAACTGGTGGACAGCATTCCGAATTTTTTTGATGTGTTCTGGAAAACCCTCAGCCCCGTTTCAACAGGTAAGGTGAAAAAATAGTCCGGGAGTGTGCGATGCGTCACAAGGTTCTATTCACATGGAGCGGCGGGAAGGACAGCGCCCTGGCGCTCTGTGAACTTCAGAAAAACCCCGGCTATGAAGTCATTGCCCTGCTGACAACTGTTACCGGCGAATATGACCGGATCAGTATGCACGGTGTCCGCCGGGTACTCCTT
>JAKQCH010000277.1 GCA_029573825.1 Spirochaetota bacterium
TCTGGAGACTGCAGGGTTGTCACCTTCATTTTTCGTGGGCGGCGTGGCGCGGAATTATAACTCAAATTTCAGGATCGGCGAAGGGCGTTACTTCGTGATCGAGGGGGATGAGTACGATTCCGCGTTTTTCGAGAAAATACCCAAATTTATTGTTTATCGGCCGCACCACTGCATCATGACATCCCTTGAGTTTGATCATGCGGATATTTATTCAAACATTGATGAGATTATTCTCTGGTTTAAGCGTTTCGTTTCGATTATTCCAGGGAACGGTAGTATTGTCTATTCGGGTGAATATTCAGTCTTAAACGAAGTTGTGAAGGGTTCACGTTCAAGGCTCCTGCGTTACGGGGGAGCAGATGCTGATTATTCTGTTTCGCCCGGGGCGGTGGATGGGGAGATGATATCGCTCCAGGTTGCTTACCGCGGAGGTGTACTGGATTTGGGGTCAGAGCTTATCGGAAGTTTTAATTATCAGAACATCCTCGCTGCTGTTTCCATGGCTGTGGAGCTTGGTGTTGATACGGGAAAGATACAGGATGCGGTGCGGACATTTCAGGGTGTGAAGAGAAGGCAGGAATTATTATTCAGCTCTGACCCCCTGAAGATTTATGAAGATTTTGCTCATCATCCCACGGCGATTAAGGCAATTCTCTCATCAATGCGGGAGCGATATCCATCATCTGTAATATGGGCAATTTATGAGCCGAGATCGGCAACGAGCAGAAGAAATGTATTTCAGGACAGTCTCGGGGAATCATTCCTTGATGCTGATCATATCGCTATTAAAACACCCTATAAATTGTCCGGAATAGCTGAAGATCAGCGGATTGATATAGGAGCAGTTGTGGAGGGATTGCGGACTCATGGCAGAGGCGCGGAAATTTTTAATGACGTTGATGATATACTTGAGGATATCTTCAGCAAAATGATTTTTTCACAGAGTAATATCATCATCATAATGTCAAATGGCGGATTTGATGGTATTTATGGAAAAATTACTCAAAGGGCTTCAGTGATATCTGGCCGCTGCTAATGCAGTTCCAATTAACTCATCTCTGGTGTAGCCCGCATGACATGTAATCTGAAAACCTCTCCGGCCTGAAGAAAATAATAGCGGCGTTCCCTGAATGATTTTCCGAGCATTTGATAGTATTCATGGAGGGTTATCTTCAATTTCGAGTCTGATATCTCCCTGAGATAACAGTTTATGCTGCTAAAGGGATAGCTCTCGGGACTTTTCGCTGTTCCCTTTCTCACGGGATTCCACGCGATGTGCCATAATAACCACAGGAAATAGTCGAGAGGAGATTCCTGGTGTTCTACGATAATATCACGGAAGCGCTCGTTCCAGAAGGGGCCAATTCGTGAATTCATACGATTAAATCTTTCTGCAAATCGTGCCTTGATGTACTGCATAATGCGTGAAATAGATTCCCCGCCTTCGACAGTCCGCAGTACCAGATGGAAATGATTTTCCATCACAACATATGCGGTGAGCTCGAATTTGTATTTTTCCTGGGTTCTTCGTATTGTTTCGATAAATACTTTTTTTATATGCTCTTTTTCCATATAGTCCTTCCATTCAATGCACCGTGAATAGACATGATATGTTAAGTGAGGCATGCATATTCTTTTGGGTCTCGCCATGTGATACCTCTTTGTTGGGTGTGTATATATTATATACGATTGAGTTTCACGGAAATATGTATTTTTTTATCCCGGATTAGGGTCAGAGCTGAGCAATAATATATGTATCAATAATATAAAATATTCCTGAAAACAAATTTAAGATAACACTCCACTTAATCCTCCCTCACTTCCCGATTATCATGATTCGCCGGATAACTATACAAGCGTATAGCATATATTGCAAAGTAAATATTTATTAATAGTTGTTGAAAAAAATCCATTTTTTTCTTGACTTATGTCACATTGTGTCCTATTGTGGGGAAAAGTGGGGATTAGTGTTGGTCGTATCCATTTTATTCCTGATATAGCAGGTGTCAGTTATGTTCATGGGGGAGTATCATCCGTCACTGGATGAGAAGGGAAGAGTGGCTGTTCCGATCAA
Source organism: Spirochaetota bacterium (assembly GCA_029573825.1). Taxonomy (GTDB): domain Bacteria; phylum Spirochaetota; class UBA4802; order UBA4802; family JAGODF01; genus JAKQCH01. The sequence goes on from JAKQCH010000277.1 coordinate 2,075, forward strand.
ATTGCGGAAAGCATTTGGTGAAGAACTCATCATTGAAAAACTGATAGTAACCTATGGCTTCGGGAAATATATTATGGCGTACCGTGAAGAGGACTGGGATGATTTTGTGAAGACAAAACTCATCAAGGCTTCTGAGTCTGATCCTGATGGGGCAAATCTCGTGCGCTATTTTGTCGGGGGGGCTTTTGACTGCGAGCTTGACAAGCAGGGCCGGATAATCATCCCCCAGCATCTCAAGGAGCATGCCTGTATTGCGAAAGATGTCACGGTACTGGGGCTTTATAACAGGATTGAAATATGGGATACCGTGATGTATAACAGCAGCAAGCCAAGCGGTGAGACCCTCAGCACCCTCGGACGGGATCTCGGTTTTTGAGTGTTTTTGTGTTTACACTAATGTGACATAATCTGGAGCGTCATGGATCACAGTGATTTCGCACACAGTTCAGTGTTGTACCGGGAAGTCCTCGGTTATTGCGAAGGCCTCGAAGCGGTGGGTGACGGGGTCGTTGTTGATTGCACTCTCGGCGAGGGGGGACATACTGAAATGATCCTTGAGCGCTATCGTGAGATAAAAGTTGTCGGGTTTGAGCGTGATGATGCGATTCTTGATATCGCGAGGGAGCGGCTGGATAAGTTTGCGGGCCGTGTCGAGTTTGTGAACGATAATTTTGCTGCAGTCGAGGATCACCTTCTTTCCCGTAAGGGGAAGATATCCGGATTCCTGTATGATTTCGGCATATCGTCGTACCACTTTGACAGGAGCGGCAGGGGCTTCAGCTTCCAGCGGGATGAGTGCCTTGACATGCGCCTTGGAAAAACTTCCGGAAAAGATGCCGCGTATGTGATAAATAATTATAGCGAAAACGAGTTGACAGATATAATAAAAAGATACGGTGAAGAACGCTGGGCAAAAAGGATCGCGCGTTTTATCTGCAGGAAAAGAAGTGAAGGCCCCATCGAACGGACCCTGGAACTCGCTGAGATTGTATTGGCCGCCATTCCGTCGCGGTTTCATGTAAAAAATATCCATCCCGCTACCAGAGTGTTCCAGGCCCTGAGAATTGAAGTGAACGATGAGCTTTCTGCCATTGAGGAATCACTGCAGAAAGCGGTACCGCTCCTGGCCGCCGGTGGCAGGATAATGGCTATCTCTTTTCATTCTCTGGAGGACCGTATCGTCAAGAATATTTTCAGACGGCTTTCGAAGGGGTGTACCTGCGACAGGGAGCCCCAGTACTGCCAGTGTGATCACGCGCCCTACGTGCGGCTCCTTACGAAAAAGCCGCTGCTCCCCGGTGATGACGAGGTTGCGCTGAATAAAAGGTCGCGAAGCGCGAAAATGAGGGTTTGTGAAGCTCTTTAGGGAGAACGGTGATACGTCAGCAGCATACTTTGCCATAGCATTGTTTATGATTGTGTTTGTGATACTGTACGTGTGGCAGAATATCAACGTGATGAAGGTCAAGATGAACTACCGGAACGCCCTCGAGCAGGAGGAAGCCGCAAAAAAGAAGAATGACCGCCTGCGGTATGAGATTGAGAAGCTGAAGCAGATGGGGTATGTCACCGACCAGGCGCGGCAGCGAAATATGACAGTGCTGCGGCCGGAAAATATAGATGTGATCGAAACAGGAAAAAAGCAATAGATATATGAACAATAATACGCGACAGGGAGCCATGAGGCTGGAGTATCTGATCAGGGACGCGGGTAATCTTGTTCGTCCTGTTTCTTCCTGCGGTGATGTGATGATATCCTCTGTCGAGTATGATTCCCGCCGCGTACAGCGGGGGTCGGTCTTTGTTGCGGTGAAGGGGTTCCAGTCTGACGGCCATGATTATGTTCTCCGGGCAGTTGCGGCCGGCGCCGCCGCCGTTGTGGTGTCCGCTGATCAGGAGGAGCATTTTCGGGAGTCTGTGCATGATGGTGTCGTTCTCATCGTCTCTGATGATTGCCGGAGGGCGCTGTCCTGCTTCTCTGCTGCGATGTGCGGATTCCCCTCGCGGAAAGCGGTTGTTATCGGTATCACAGGAACCAACGGGAAGACCTCCACGACCTATATGCTTGAATCGATTTTCCGGAAGGCGGGTTATAATCCCGGCGTCATCGGTACAGTGAACTACCGCTGGAACACTACTGTGCGTCCTGCGCCGAACACCACGCCTGAATCGAAGGACATACAGGACCTCCTCCGGGAAATGACCGATGACGGTATCGACTGTGTGATCATGGAGATATCATCCCACGGCCTTGAGCTGGGAAGGGCGAACGATATCGACCTTGACGCCGCGATCTTTACGAACCTCACGCGGGATCATCTCGATTTTCATCATACCTTTGAAGAGTACTTTGCTGCCAAGATGAAGATATTTGAAATTCTGGAACGCAGCATGAAAAAAAATAAATCAGCGGTGATTAACACGGATGATCCCTATGGCATCAGGATTTTT
>JAKQCH010000015.1 GCA_029573825.1 Spirochaetota bacterium
ATGCATGTTTTCCCCACACCCGCAGGTCCGACAAAAATAACATTCTCACGCTGCGATATGAACCGGCAGGTGGCAAGGTCCATGATCTTTTTCCGGTTGATAGTTGGATTGAAATCAAAGTCAAAATCCAGAATATTTTTATATCTTCCTAAATTCGCATTTTTAACAGCCCGTTCTTTTTTCTTGAAACGTCTGCTGTCAATTTCATCCTGACTTAAGGATAACAGGAAATCGATATAACTCATTTTATTTTGTATTGCCTCCGCATTTCTCTGCTCAAGATTGTCGAGAAATGAGCGAAGCCGCAGTGCTTTAAGATTTGATTTAATTTGTGCCAAAGTTTCCATGGGGTGCCTCATCTGATAATATTTGATTGATGTCACGAGCAAAGCTCGCATCGAGTTTTTTCTGTTTTGTTTCTGACGATACATACACCGTGGTATCAAGGTCTTTCTCCAAAATGTTTTTTATTCCCTGATAGGTATAGTTTCCGAAGTGAACAGCGCAGGCACATGCTGATTCAAGTTTCGCTGCACCGTACTTTTCTGCTTTCCTGAGTATATTCTGGGCACTTCTCATATTTCGTATGGGTTCATGCTGTAGTAATTTTTGAATGACCTGGAGTGTATTCGGGCCGGTCTTTCCGGCCAGAGAAATACAATAGTCAGTGTCCCATTTCATGAATCTGCTTTTGTCAGGGGGATAGTGTTCGTAATTCGTCCTCCTTCTGCCCGGAGGGGCCGGAAAATGGACCGCAACCAGCCTGTTTTCATGGAAAATGGCGATTTGCGAGGAGGTTATTCTTACCTGGACCTGTTCTCCCCTCAGCTCGCAGGGAACGCTGTAATAGGCATAATTGCATTGTACATGAATATCACGGGCAACCTTCAGGTCTTTCCAGAGGGTAATCTCAAAGCGGTCATGAGGTAAGGGCCTCAGCGCTGCTCTTTCATACTTCTCAAAAAGTTCCTTCGGTTGCCTGCGGGTTGTTCCATGAATCCTGATTCGTGCAGTGTTTTCCTCCCACTGCATGAGCTGTTCATTGGCATCGGTGAAATTCTTAAACTCTCTCAAGGGGAAGAAATTATTCTTTACATACTTGACTCCTGACTCTACCTTCCCCTTGTGTTCGGGGGTTCCCGGAAGGCATGGGTCAATTTGAAAGTTATAATGACGGGCAAGGTCAGCATAGCTTTTGTTCGCCACAGGGTCCATAAATGAGGCCTTGATAATGGCGCTTTTCAGGTTGTCCGGTATTATGACTTCCGGGACTCCACCAAAATGTTCAAACGCGTGGATGTGGCAATTGCACCATGTCGTGATATCCTGACTCTTCACTATTTCCCTATACGCATCACGCGAGTACCCCAGGACCATGACGAAGACATATGCCTTCACATGGGTTCCCGAGACTTCGTCATATATCTTACCGGCGTGACCAAAGTCAACCTGCGCCACATGGCCCGGTTTTGTTTCTATCCTAACAATGGGTGATTCTGATTGACTGGTATTCCTGTCAAGGTATCGTAACAGCGATGAATAACTTCCCTTGAAACCATGATCCTGTAATACCTCAACAAGCCGTACATAGTTATCACAGCCACCTGAAAGGTTTTCAACAAGTGTCGTATTTCTCTCCAACCATCCGAAGTTATCTGAAAACCGTTCTTCTTTCCGATGCTTCTGTATCTCGTCCATAATATCAGGTAGGGAATCTGAAATGTCCGGGATCTCTACGAGTATTTGGTTGAGTAATACACGATACTTCTTGACCGTATTTTTGGAAATCTTCCTGATACGGGCAATTGATTTTACAGGTCTTTCCTGTAATAAATCTCCAATAACATCCTGCACTTTGTACATATGCAACTCCCTCTTATCCATGAACAACCTCCCTTGCAAGAGGTCATTTCAATAGTTTTGAGGGGTCAGTATACCGATTTTCAAGGGGTCACTATTGCGGTTACGAGGGGGTCAGTATCGTGAAAATTGACACCTCCTGTGTATGCATTGAATATACATCAGAATAAAAATCATGTCCAGAGGATTTTTTCCTCCCCGGGGCAAATAAACGCCCCCTGGAGGGAGGCTATTTGAGTCCAAACTGGTTGGATATCTCCCGGGAGGTGGCCCTCACTTCGTTGACGATCGCGTCATGTTCCTCCCTGAGGTGTCCCGCGTCCCCGGTGACAGCGAATGCCGCAATTACCTGACCCCTGTGATTGTAAATGGGGCCTCCGATTCCCGCCATTCCGGCAAAGTTCTCCTCACGGTCATAGCTTATTCCCTCTTTTCTTACCTGTTCCAGTTCCTTCAGGAATGTTTCCCTGTCGGTGATGGAATTGGGGGTCAGAGCCTCAAAGTTATACCCTGCCAGTACTTCATTTCGCCGTTCTTCCGTCATAAAGGCAAAGAGCAGTTTGCCTATGCAGGTGGTATGGGCGGGTATCACTGATCCTGCCTGGGGGAAGGAGGTGAACCGTGTCTCCGGTTCCGCCCGTAAAAGGATAATGACCCGTTTCCCGACTAACATGCCGATATTGACCGGTTCCCGGAATTGAAAACAGAGCCGCTCCAGCCATACCCGGGTGATGGAAAGCATATCCATATTTGTCGCGTAGCTCATACCCAGCTGAAAGAGGCGGGCCCCCAGACGGTATTTTGAGGTGAGGGGGTCCTGTTCAAGATAATGCAGCTCTGCGAGGGTGTTTACAATACCCTGGATGGTGGTTTTGGGGAGCGATAATTTCTGGGCAAAGTCTGAAATGCCCAGAATACTTTTCTCTTCTATGAATAATGAAAGAATATCTCCCGCTCTCTGTATTGACTGTATCAACCGCCTATCATTATTTTCTTTCTGTTGCATTTTTTTGGATTTCTCTTGACATGTTTAGTTTTTATTGTAACTATGTCGTATAGTGTTCGATAATGCCGTACAGTGTCAACAACATTTTAATGATTTGTTTTATTAAATACATGTGGTTCAGCATGAAAATGATTATCGTCCTGAGATAATGAATACGGTATTCTCCCGCCGCCGAAGGCGGCGGCAGGAGAATACCTTTCGTTTCCTCAGAGATGTATCATCTTTTTAATAAGTAACTGCTCAGTAACAAATTCTGGTTTTTATTCGTGTAATAAGGGGGGCTTATGTATGAGAAAAAACCTTGGCTGAAGTACTATGGGGATGTGCCGCACACAATTGAATATCCCCGCATAACAATGTATGAAGGAGTGGTGAGAACTGCGGAAAAGTCGCCAAATTCGATTGCGTATGATTTTCTCGGGTATACCTCTACCTACGGGAGATTTCTTGAGGAGATTGATCAGTGCGCAAATGTCCTTGCATCCATGGGACTCGGGAAGGGGGATAGGGTGACAATATCCATGCCGACCTCGCCTCAGGGTATTATCTGTTTTTATGCGGTAAACAAGCTGGGAGCGGCGGCCAGTATGATCCATCCGCTTTCCACGGAGAGTGAAATCCAGTTCTATGTGGAAGTGAGCAAAAGCCGCTTTGCCCTGACCCTCGATGCATTTTATAAAAAATTCCGCGCGGTGATGGACAAAACGAACCTGGAAAAAGTAATCCTGACCAAAATTCCGGATTACCTGGGAGTGGTGAAGAAAGTCGGCTTCAACCTCACAAAGGGACGGATGATTCCGAAGGTCCCGGAAGACCAGGATATTCTCTGGTGGAAGGAGCTCATGGGAAAGAAGTATCCCGCGGCGCCGAAAGCGGACATGAGTCCGGAGGATCTCGCCGTTATTCTTTACAGCGGAGGGACCACGGGAAAACCAAAAGGGATTATGCTCTCAAATTATAACTTTGTGTCCCATGGCAACATGGTGTCGGCGTGGGGAGGTATTGATGAGACAGACAGTATTCTTGCCATTCTGCCGATTTTTCACGGGTTCGGCCTGGGGGTCTGCATCAATGCCTGTTTTATGGGGGGTGGAAAAAGCATTCTTGTGCCGCAGTTTACACCGGAGGACGTCGCGAAGCTTATCAAAAAGAAGCGTCCCACATTCATTATCGGGGTCCCGACATTGTATGAGGCGCTCAACAAAAATCCCGTATTTCAGAACACCGACCTCAGCTGCCTCAAGGCGGCCTTCAGCGGCGCCGACGGCCTTCCGCGGGTGGTGAAGGAACGCTTTGAAGCGATCGTGAGAAAGCAGAAGGGTAACGTGAAGCTTCTTGAGGGGTATGGCCTTACGGAAGCGGTGACGGCGATCGTCGCGACACCCCTCGGGGAGTACCGCGAAAACAGCATCGGGATACCGTTCCCGGACATGATTACGAAAATTGTGACCCTTGACACCACGGATGAGGCGCCGGTCGGGGAGGAGGGTGAGCTCTGCGTCAGGGGCCCCGCGGTGATGTTAGGGTATCTTGATAACCCTGAAGAGACAGCCGGCGTCATGAAGACCCACGGGGACGGAAATGTATGGCTCCACACCGGGGACATCTGCACTATGGATGAAGACGGTTTCATATACTTCAAACTTCGGCGCAAGCGGATGATAAAATCCTCCGGGATGAACGTATACCCGGCACAGGTTGAAAATGAGCTCTACAAGAACCCCAACGTGGAACTTGCCTGTGTGATCGGTGTTCCGGACCAGGACCAGGTGGAACGGGTGAAGGCGTTTGTGGTGCTGAAGGACCGCACCAAGGAGGGGCCCGATATGGAGGCCGCACTCAAGTCCCAGTGTAAAGAAAACCTGATAATATGGAGCTGTCCGCGGGAGATAGAATTCCGTGACGACCTGCCCAAGACCCTCGTGGGGAAGGTGGCGTACAAGGAGCTTGAGCGGCAGGAAATTGAACGGCTGCGTGCTGAAGGAAAATATACCGGCGATTAGAAAATTGTGCTGTTCTCCGGCGGAATGATGCAGTATGACTGAATACAGTGAACGCTGCCGGGGAACGGTATCGTACCGGAGACAGGGAACGCGCGGATTTTTCTGTTCATTATACATCCAAAAGGAGTGACACCGTGGAATTAATACAGGAATTCAAAAATGTCGTAGAGAACCCGTATCAGTATGCGAAAAAGCTGAAAGAGGATGAGGGGAAAAAAATCATCGGGTATTTCTGCACCTATGCCCCGGAGGAACTGGTGTATGCCGCCGGCGCCCTGCCGCTGCGGCTCTTCGGCGTGAGTGAAAATATTCATCTGGCGGACTCGCACCTGCAGTCATACAGCTGCTCCCTTGTGCGGGGGGCCCTCGAGGAGGCCCTGAACGGGAACCTGGATTTTCTTGACGGGACCGTGTTTCCCCATACCTGCGATTCAATACAGCGCCTTTCGGACATCTGGAGGATGAACACGAATTTTTCGTTTTTCTCCGA
>JAKQCH010000025.1 GCA_029573825.1 Spirochaetota bacterium
TACCCAAAAATACCGGGGAGCGCTGTTGGGAATCGGCGCGGGAAACATCCCACCCCTTCACAATGAGGATTACACATTTCCCGATGCGATCATTGCCCCCGCCCTGAAACTGTATCTTGGAATTATCCGGCTTATCCACAACGGATGACCCTGATATTTTGTTCCGCGAAATACACTGCATTTAAAAAAATATTTTTTTAAAATAGTATTTACACACCCCCGTAAATAGTATATTGTATTATCACTCGCAGAAAACGTATGTATCGTTGCGAACTGTTTGTTATTTTTTATATACTGATATCCAAACAATTATGGAGGCTCACAATGAAAAGAACCATGTCATTAATATCAACAGTACTCTGCTGCGCGGTCATCGCCGTGTCATGTAAAACGGCACCTCCCGTATCAGATTCCACGTTAAGCATACCCTCTCTGACGGAAAGCACCTATAAAGCAATAAATACACAGCAGAAACCCGCCGCATTATACCTTTATCACAGCCAGCTTGGAGCCCTTCATACAAAAACCGGCGACATGACCATGCAGGTAATAATGGATACCCTGGGCAGCAAATTCACGTATTACAAGGTAGACCTGAAGGGATTCAGTTCTCAGGGGACAGCGAAACTGCAGATGGTTCTGGGGGGCAACAAGCTTCCTGCCTATATATTTATTCACAGAGATACTATCGCAGCGAAGCTGACAACCGCGTATGATAATCGTGAAGCAGCCCAGAAAGCGGCGAACGAACTGAAAAGAGGCTTCCAGTCCCTGTTGCGTTAATAATCATGTACAGATAATTGCTTACCGCGGGAAGTGTCTGCATGGGTTACAGACACCTCCCGCATATAACTGATTCGTTGTATTCCGCCAGAGCGCTGAAGAACGAATCAATATTTTGAAGCGGTGTCCCCGGGGGCACGTCACATCCCGTGGACAATACAAAGTTCGGATAGCCCGCGGTATCCCGCAAAAGCTGCAGCGTCGCGAGCCGAATATCATCCCCGGTCCCGTTTCTCACAACACCCACAGGATCAAGATTTCCAAAGACCAGGATATCCGGCAACACGGTCTTCATGACCATCTTCATGTCCGCGGAATTGCCGAAATGCAGTCCCGCCGCGCCGGTGGATGCCATTGACGCAGCGTGGATTCCGGAACCGCCGCAATTATGAAGGATCACCATAAACTCCTCATCCTGCACCGCATCAACGATTGATGAAACATAATGAGATGAAAACGCATCACAATACACCGGTGAAATCAGCCCCGCAGCGGGTTCAGCAATAACGATACCGTTCGCACCAGCTGCTTTAAACCCTCGGGCATAATTAACGAGGAACTCAGTTGTCTTGTTCAGCACCCTGTGCAGCATTTCCGGTTCCCCGTGAACATTCATGAGGGTTTCTGTCATCCCGCAGAGCCTCCCGGCAAGAGAAAAGGGGCCAATAAGACAGCCGAATACAGGACTTATTTCTTTCGCTGCCCACGCTGCGGCCTCAAGGTACACCCCTGTTCTCCCGGCACCGACCGATGGAACAGTGAGGCTGTCAGCTTCACCGGCATCATGGACAATAATCCCGGTTATTGTGGGGGTCTCGTTCTCCAGATATTGCGTTTCGCTGCCGAACGCTTCCGCTTCCACGGAGAGATCCATCGCCGTTATGAAAGCTGCCGAAGGAAATCTCGTGGCGAGCGCCGTTATGCATGCACCATGAAGCTTCCCGTCTGACACAATATCATGAATACTCATACCACTGAGGTCAGCCCCGGCGTACGCCATCAAAGGGAACGCGCATCGACCCCCGGAAGCCAGTATTTCCTGAGTCCATTGCCGCATATTACGTTTCATTATACTCTCCTTCACTACTCACCGTTCATTTCTGCCCCACGGCACCGCGCATGTGTCCCGGATACCGCCAACAGCGTTTCACGCCTGAAGAAGCACTTTCACAACATCCACCGCTGACGCGGCATCGGCGGCATATCCGTGGGCCCCTATTTGATCAGCGAATTCCCGGGTAACCGGCGCACCGCCCACTATCACCCTGACATTTTCTGCGATATCAGAATTCCGCACTGCATCCATCACGTCCTTCATGTATGTCATGGTAGTGGTGAGGAGCGATGACAGCCCGATTATCTGCGCCCCCCTGCTCCGCGCTTCTTCAATAAATTTTTCTTTCGACACATCAATGCCGATATCAACCACATCATACCCCGCGCCCTGGAGCATGTAGCATACGATATTCTTTCCAATATCGTGGAGGTCTCCCATCACTGTCCCGATGACGATGGTCCCCTTTGACTGCACCTTTTCCTTCAGGAGCACGGGCTTCACAACTTCAAGTCCCGCCTTCATTGCCCTCGCCGCGACAAGAACCTCCGGCACAAATACCTCGTTATTTCTGAATTTAATTCCGATCGAATTCATTCCTTCGACGAGTCCTTTATTGAGAATATCCCCTGCGCCAATCCCTGCTTCGATGCACTTCTCCACCAGTGATACAACATCCAGATGCTTTCCTTCTTCAACTTTTACGGCAATTTCCTGTAACAATTCCATGACGTGTCTCCATCTGATTGATTATAATTCCCGGCAGCATTACACGGCATTATGCACATCCGGCCGGACTGCCCTTTTCATCACGCGTTCCTCGCACCATACTTCTTGACTGCCTCGAACATGGCGATGCAGTTTAATGGATCGACCCCGGGGTGCAGTGAATTCGAATCACAGAGAATATATCCCCCTCCGTCGGCGGCATCCCCGATTGCCTGCCGAACCGCATTATCCACTTCCCCGGCTGTCCCGTGGGGAAGTAAATCCACACAGTCGATGTTCCCCAGGAGACAGAGTCTGTCGCCGCAGTGCGCCTTCAGTTTTTTAAGTTCCATACCTGCCTGCGGCTCAAGGGGGTTCAGTCCGTCATATCCGGTCTCCAGCATGATGTCCAGAAGCGGCCACAGATTACCGTCGCTGTGCGCCACGGCCTTGAGTCCCATGCGATGGGCTTTATCAACAAGTTCTTTATTATAGGGGTTGATAAATTCACTGTACTGTTTCGGCGATATCAGCGGTGAGAATTTGTCGGCGATATCATCCTCCACTACCAGCACATCGAGGCCGGCGTCAACCAGCATATCAAGCTGTTCCAGGTTGTAATCAGTTACCATCCGGGCAACCCTGTGTACGAATTCCGGGTTATCGAACATCTGAACCATAAGGTTTTCCATTCCCATGAGCCGCCATGACCGGACGAAGGTGCCCCGCATCAGCCAGAAAAGAGCCTTCTCCCCCTTGAAACGGTCCCGCCCCAGATCAAGCAGAATCAGATGCCCTCTGTTGGGGCGGGGTGGAGTAAAGCCTGCGAGGTCCCCGGGGCCCCCTATGGGATGTCCCGTTGCCACGGGAAGGCCGTGATGACTGCGGGTATATACCACACCCCAGTCATCAGCTACATGACCGGCATCAACCTCCACCTCATGCCCAATTTCGAATGAAGTAAATCCGTCAACATCGAAATGCTCATGGAGAAGAAAGAGGGTATCCAGAAGCTTTACCTTTTCCTGATCATTCATTTCATGAAATTCTTTCGGCTCAGG
>JAKQCH010000078.1 GCA_029573825.1 Spirochaetota bacterium
TTTCGGTCATCATCATGTCTGGTACAACAGGACTGCTGTGGAATTACTGCAGAAGGAAGAAACTGCACGATGTCACATTTCAGGAACTCCTTGTGTTCGGGCTTACCGTGCATGTTTTCATGCTCCTCCTTATGCTGACCCTTTCCCGTGAGACCGCCCTGCAGGTCCTCACCACACTCACCATCCCGATCCTTGTGATTTACACGTTGGGTACCGCGCTCCTTGGTTTTCTAATGGTGAGACGGTTCCGTTACAGCCAGACGGAAACCCGGCTTCGTGAGAATGAGCAGCATCTCCGGAACCTGATCGACAACACCTCGGCGGGATATTTTCATATCGGCAATGACGGTAATTTTATAGATGTGAACCGTTCATGGCTTGAGATGCATGGTTTTGAAAGCAGGGAAGAAGTGATAGGAAAACATTTCTCCATAACGCAGATTGATTCAGACCAGACAAAAGCGTGCAATAACGTCAGGACCCTCATGGCAGGCCAGAAAATTTCCTCCGCTGAATTCAGCAGAAAACGCAAAAACGGCACCACCGGCTACCATACCTTTTCAGCCCATACTGTCGTGAATAACGGGATACCAGAAGGTATCGAAGGATTTCTCATTGACATAACAGACCAGAAAAAGGCGGAAGTCCTTCTGAAAGAACAGCATGAACTGTTCAGTACTCTTCTGGAAACCATAAACACTCCGATTTTCTACAAGGATACAGAGGGACGGTATATCAGCTGCAACAGAGCATTTGAAGATTTCATGAAGATAACACGTGACGATTTGAAGGGAAAAACCGTGTATGATATTTCTCCCCACGACAATGCCGGGATGTATGAAAAAGCTGATAATGAGCTTCTTAACAATCCCGGATCACAGCAGTGCGAATGGAAATTACAAAGCGGTTCAGGAAGCATACATGATGTGGTGATAAACAAAGCTACCTACAGGGATTCGACGGGAAACATTGCCGGGATTGTCGGTGTCATAACGGATATTACTGACATTATTACCCTGAAAAATGAACTTGAGAAGGCCAACAGAAAACTCCGGGACACAGTTTCCGACATGGAACTTACCAACAATGCGATCAATATCGTGAACGCAAAGCTGTTTGAGGCAAACAAAGATCTCGCTGACAGCGAAGAGCGGTACCGCCTGCTGTTTGAGGAGATGATGAGCGGATTCGCGCTCCATGAAATCATTCTGGATTCCCGGGGTATCCCCGTTGACTACCGATTTATCGCGGCCAACAATGCCTTCGAAGAAATGACTGGTCTGCGTTGTGACGATATCATCGGAAAAACCATCCGTGAAATAATGCCTGACGTCGAATCCTTCTGGATCGAGAAATATGGACATGTGGCGACCACAGGAACTCCGGTCCAGTTTGAAGATTATTCCGCTCCCCTTGACCGGTATTACGAAGTCAGGTCATACTCCCCGGGGCAGGGATTATTTGCAGTCATCATTCAGGACATTACAGTACGGAAAACAGCGGAGGCGCATATCGCCAATGCCCTGAAAGAAAAGGAAATTCTTCTCCGGGAGTTGTATCATCGGACAAAAAACAATATGCAGGTCATCCAGTCGATGCTGATACTGCAGTCATTGAACAGTGAAAGCGATGAAGTGAAGAAACTGGTGGCGGAAACTGACATGAAAATTCAGTCGATGTCGCTGGTGCATCAAATGCTGTACCAATCGCAAAACCTGTCGAGTATAAACCTGAAGACGTATATCAGCGAACTTGTGCGTCTGGTGATGGACAGCACAAATTTCCCCGGAGAAAGAGTATCATTTGAACTCTCATTGGCAGGCGCCGAAGTCACCGTAGATATCGCCATACCCTGCGGCCTTGTTTTGAACGAACTCATGCTGAACACGGTGAAATATGCATTCCCCGAAAACATGTCAGGTACTATAAATATCTCACTCGCGAAAGAAGGCGACCTGCTCCGGATGGTGTATTCCGATACCGGCATCGGAGTTCCTGAAAATTTTGATTTCAGAGCTCAGAAATCCTATGGCCTCCGCAGCATTTTCAGTATTATCGAACGCCAGCTCCAGGGTGAGGTGAGCGTAGAAGCAGGAAGCGGCATTACCTATACGATACGTTTCAAAATCTCACATTACGCAACGCGGGTATGACAATGCCGGGACCATTAAAAATTCTGATAATTGAAGATGAGGTTTTTATAGGACTTTCACTTGAAGCGGAATTGTCACGTGCGGGGTATGATATAACCGGCATTGCGGCAACCGGAGACGAGGCGATAAAGAAAGCCGCTGAAACCGTTCCGGACATCCTTCTCATGGACATCCACCTTGCCGGCGATATGGACGGCCTGGAAGCTGCAAAAACGATACGTGAAAACAGAGACATCCCCGTTATTTTCATGAGCGGTTACGCCGATGAAATTATTCAGGTCCGTGCTGACAGTTTCAATCCAATTGCGTTTCTGATAAAGCCGGTAAAAATGCAGCAGCTTATCCAGATACTGAACGATGCATTTCCTCCGCTGCGCTGACAGCGATAAAAAATCAAGGGAGCACACTATGAACCGATCACTCATCATCACCGTTATGCTGTGCGCAGTACTTTTCACCATCGGGGGAAACGCGGAACATATTGTAACAATATATGAAGTGCACAACCCGGAAATAATTGAAAAACGGATATTCGAGATACTGAACGAAGAAAGAAAATCACGGGGACTCCAGCCCCTGGTCTACAATACCGACCTTGCCGGTTTAGCGAGAATTCAGAGCACGAACATGCTGAAACACAATTTCTTTTCACACACTGATCAGAACGGAATGAATCCCCAGCAGCGGAAGGTGCGGTATTTCCCGAAACTTATGGGTGGAGTCGGTGAAAACATCGCCATGCATTACGGGACATCACCGGAGGAGGTTGCGGTGAATCTGATGAAGGGCTGGATGAACTCACCGGGACACCGGGCGAACATCCTGAAAAAGTCATACAGTCATGTCGGCGTGGGCATTACACAGAAAGACGCGCAATACTTCTACGGCACCCAGGTGTTCGCGGACCTTATCGCGACACTGGAAACCGAGATTCCCGCAACAGTCCCTTTCGGTTCAGAATTTACCCTGCGCTTTAAATTCCATGGGGCTTTCCCGAAGGAGCAGCTCACCGTGTTTGCCCACTTCCCTGACAGACGAGCCCGTTTTTATCTTCCCGGAGGCGCATTTTATATCGGGAACGGCCCCTGTACGCCAGTCTGGGATGGCGAATACTTCACGGTCACGCTGAAGCTGGATAAAGGGAAAGGTGGCTATTCCATACGACTCGGGAGTAACGGTTCTTTCTATCCTGACGGTGTGTTGATACCGGTGGAGTGACCACACAGGAACGCCTTTCAGCCCCCCGGCCGCTTCCGGGTATGCAGTTCCTTCTACTGCCCGCAGAATTGATCAGACAACCTGAATTATTAAACCTTAATGTACTTGACCCATGTATCGAATTATCGCGAAATATCAAATATCCGTGTTTACTGAGAGACCACATGAAAATAATTGAATATGAAGTTAATTCAGAAGTATAAGTCCTTATTATTTTACATGGCATCTGATCATTGTTAAGATGATGCAGATAAATGTTACGCTATGACAGAAAAAATCATATAAATTCTACCGGGGGCAGATATGGTATATGACTTGATTATTCTGGGCGGCGGCCCTGCCGGATATAACGCGGCTGCACACGCAAGCAAGGAAGGCATGACAGTGTTGCTGTTTGAGAAAAACGAGCTCGGAGGAGTTTGTTTAAACGAAGGCTGCATTCCCTCAAAGACGCTGCTTAATTCGGCAAAGATATTTCATTACGTCAAACACAGCGAAAACTATGGAGTCAATGTACAGGACAAAGGTCACGTGTCGCAAAGTGCGGTAATTGACAGAAAAAATAAAGTGGTTAAGCGGTTGGCAACCGGTGTAAGGTCCAGGCTGAAAGCGGCAAAGGTTGAAGTTATAAAAAGCCATGCTGAAATTCAGGCAAAAACCTCTGACGGTTTTACGGTATTATCTGAGGGCACTATGTATTCCGGGAAAAACCTTTTAATCGCTACGGGAAGTGCCCCCATTATTCCTGATATTAAGGGAGTACGTGAAGGCTTACAGGAGGGCTTCCTGTTGACTAACCGGGAAATATTAGACCTCACCGAAATACCTGAAAAACTGGTGATAGTGGGGGCGGGAGTTATCGGCCTTGAGATGGCCGATTATTACTCCAGCGTAGGATCACAGGTAACCGTGATTGAAATGGTGAATAAAATCGCCGGGGAAACAGATGAGAAAGTGTCCGCCGTTCTTCAGAAGGCACTTGAGAAAAAAGGCGTTGTGTTCAAACTTAATTCCCGTGTAACTGAATTTAAAAGCGGCGTGGTTGTGTTTGAAGATAACGGAGAAAGCGTTGCCCTTCCGGCCGACAAGGCGCTGCTGTCAATAGGCAGGCGTGCAGTAACCGATGGATTCGGCCTGGAAAACCTCGGTATTAAAACAGAACGCGGTGCAATTATAACCGATGAAAAATTGCATACAAACCTGTCCGGGGTATATGCAGCGGGAGATGTGAACGGAAAAATGATGCTTGCCCACACAGCCTACCGGGAGGGGGAAGTGGCGGTAAACAACATGCTGGGAAACCCGGACGAAATAAATTACGACGCGATACCATCAGTAATATATACCACTCCCGAAGTGGCTGCTGTCGGC
>JAKQCH010000186.1 GCA_029573825.1 Spirochaetota bacterium
ATCCTGAGAAATGAACCCGAAACCTTTCTTGTCATTGAACCACTTCACTACACCACTTGGCATGCGAAAACTCCTTTAATACTTTAAAAATAAATTATCAGCATATTGCAGCAGCGATGAAATGTCACGCGACGTACTGCCCACACATCATTTCCGCTTCCGACATGCTATTATCGGCAAATTATCCGTTGTTTTTTATTTTGTCAATCAATATTGACATGACGGTGATTTTCAGGGCATCATGATACAATAGCGAATACGTTCTGCAGGAAAGCCGATAACGGGACGGTCAACACGCGAATTCAACAACAAACCTTGTCCCGCTACCGCGCAGCATCTGCACGGATCCTTTCAGCTGCAGTGAAAGCCTGTCAACGAGCTGCAGTCCGAATCCCGGAGATTTTTTCAATTCTATACCCTCCGGAATACCACGACCATTGTCCTCGAACCGGAGTATCGCGTGTGAGTCAAATTTCTGGAGTGAAAGTTTTATAACTCCGGAAGGCCCCCCGTTGAAAGCGTGCTTCATGGTATTAGTGATCATTTCGTTCACCATTATACCCAGTGTCGACAACGTCCGCGCATCAAGTAAAAAATCATGTATATCAGTTTCAAGGATGACATTTCCGGAATTCGGAAACAGTACGATTACTTCATTGACCAGGGTAGTCAGATATTCCATCACAGACATCGCATTTGAATTTTCCGAGCTGTACAGCCTGTCATATAATATCGCCATGCCGAGGAGGCGGGTCCGTGCATCATTCAGGACTGCCGCCGCTGAAGGCTCCGCCACAATGCCGGACTGAATGGAGAGCAGGCTCATGATCACATTCATATTGTTCTTTACGCGGTGATGCATTTCCTGAATCAGAAGCTTCTTTTCATGCATGCTTTTTCCAATTTTTTCTTCCAGCCGCTTTCTCACTGTTAAATCGCGGGAAATGCCGATTACGCTTTTCACCTCACCGGTCGTTGAAAACTCCGGGCATAATTTCAATTGAAGATATTTTTTACCATCAGCCAGGTCAATTTCAAATTCAAGAGCCTTCGTTTGGCCCGTCTGGAAAACGGTATCAAGGCTTTCCTCCCAGAGGCGGCACAGATGATCAGGGAATCCCGGATCCCGTCCATGGGGCCTGCGAGGACAATATCCATAAGTATTAAATCGGGGGGTTCATTTCGAACAGCCTCAACTGCTTCTTCGCCGGTCATTACTGATGCGGCGACAGTATATCCCCATTCATTGAGCATGCGCTCAATCCCCATAGCGATCATCGGCTCATCTTCAACAACGAGGATGGTTGATTTTTTCATTACGCATAATCTCTTATATTTTTTTTGCTTCGACGCCAGGCTTCAGTCACCGCCCTGTAAAAAAGATACATGGCACGTTCACAGAACCCTCAGCCTGTCACGCGTCACATTTATAAAAAAATCATGGTTCCATAATTCAAGGGAACGCAAATCTTTCACAAAGGGCTCCACATCGGAAATTACCTGTCGGAAATCAATCACTGAAAAACGGACATCAAGCAGACGGACCAGAGATTCAGCATCAAGCTCACCCTCCTTTGTAATATGACCGGACTGGATCATTCTTTGCTCCAGATGAAAAATATTAACAGGAACAGAACGGGAAAGATACCAGAGATAGTCATAATAATCCCTTCCCTTGACCCTGTTCTTCCAGTTGCGGCAAAGAAGCGCATGCAGCTTTCCGGCAAATAAAGAAGGAAGGTCAAAGAGCCGTACCGAATAAGGAACCGGCACAAGTTGATATTTAACCTCAAATTCAGCTCCCGTGGGAGGGTCAGTATCAATCTCGAACTTGACCCGCAGTTGTTCATCG
Source organism: Spirochaetota bacterium (assembly GCA_029573825.1). Lineage (GTDB taxonomy): Bacteria > Spirochaetota > UBA4802 > UBA4802 > JAGODF01 > JAKQCH01. The sequence continues at coordinate 1,853 of JAKQCH010000186.1, forward strand.
CGTGAAATGCCCGACACCGGCGGCTCAATTGAAGCAATTTTGATCAAATGAATCAATGTTCCGCCTTTGATAAAGGCAGACTGCACCGGGGTATTTGAAGTTTTCTGTTTTTTTTCGACTTCCATCTCAAAACCATATGACCCTAATTCGTCACGAACATAGGGGAGATAAACGTCAAGATCATAAAAATGATCCGGGACAATTAAGCTGAAATCAAGATCTTCAGAAAAACGGTCAAGGTTATGAAACATTCTGAGTGCGGTTCCACCATAGAAGGCCGCGTTTTTAAAAAACCCTCCTCTGGACAGTCCGCACAATGCAATCTCCTGAACAATCTCCTTAAGCGCATTACGATAATCATCCATTGTAATACATGTATAACGGTCGAGCATATCCTTTATTGGACTACGCATCATTATTCTCCCTGCTGAACCATTTTTTCAAAAGAACCAGGGGACGCCTGTGATATAGGGGGGCAATAAAAGAAATAAATCCGGAATCGAGCTTTAACAACTCCGCTCTCTCCATTCGCCAGTCATCAAAAAGAAGCAATTCCAGATCATCAATTGTATTGATACCAGAGGTTTTATAGAGAGTGTCGCACAATGCTTTTTCCGGCGACGCAAGCAGGTATGGAAATCCATCTTCTTCTTCCTTCATTATGCCATAAGGATAGACCTTACATGGTAAATAATAATATTTAAAATCACCAAGCGGGGTATGATACATTTTGTCCTTGTTTTTGTTATATGTTGCGGATGTTACAATATTTACTCTTTCAGGAATAAGGCCAAAATGATGCAGAGCATATTGAAAGGAAAGATAGGAAGGGCCGTATATAATCGGCGCAAGAATACGGCGTGATACATTTACATTGTCAACAAAAAGACCTCTACGGACCTGAATAATTGTACCGGATTTAAGCATCCGCGTAAGACGCGCCCGGGGAGACGCATAGCCTTTCATTTCATCCATAATTGTAAGATGATCTTTTATCATTTCTTCTCCAGTAAGTATCAAATTATTGTACTTACCGGAGAAAATCAAGAATTAAATTAAAATTATTGCATATATTTCTGCAGAATCAGCAGACGTTTCAACACACTCCCGGGGTGCATTAAATTTTCCTAAACTGATGTTTCATTTTTGGCATCGAAAAAACAAATTGCCGCCATATTTACCTTGACAGCACAATAAAACACATACAGGCTTTAAAATCTTTATTAAAATCATACGGGACAACTATGAGCATCCCCAAAAAAACAATCCTCCTCGTCGAAGACGAGGTATTCATAGCGATGGCACAGGAGAAAAAGCTTGCCGCCTTTGGCTATAATGTCATCACGGCTGGTTCCGGAGAAGAGGCAGTTTCCCTTGCGTGCGGCGACACCACCATTGACCTTATCCTGATGGACATTGACCTCGGTAAAGGAATTGACGGCACCGAAGCTGCACGGCAGATCCTTGACTGCATGGATGTGCCCGTGGTGTTCCTCTCAAGCCATACTGAACCTGAAGTAGTTGAAAAAACAGAGAAGATTACCTCGTACGGCTACGTCGTGAAGAACAGCGGCCCTACTGTCCTCGCCACTTCAATTAAAATGGCCTTCAAACTCTTTGAAGCGAAGACCATGTATAACGATACCTTCAGTTATTCCATTAATGGTCTGTGCATCCACAGAATGCTCTTTGATGAACACAACAAGCCTTCCGATTGTGAATATATCAGCGTGAATCCTGCATTTGAAATCCATTCTGGATTATCAAGGGACCAATTAATCGGGAAAACAATTAAGGATATATATCCGAACAATGAAGCAGATTATCTTATTGAGATG
>JAKQCH010000189.1 GCA_029573825.1 Spirochaetota bacterium
CGGATTGTACCGTCTTCCGGCTTTTGCAATATTTTTATTGTTCACCCTGACCACATCAGCAGTATAATCGAAAGAGCCCTGCATCAGGCAGCTTCCCACCCCGTACGCATCAACAGGAACCTGAAGTTTCTCGAAGGCCGCAATCCGCTCCGGGTCAAATCCTCCGGAAACAATAATTTTCACATGGTGATATCCCTCCCTGTCGAGAGTCTTCCTCATTTTACAGACAAGTTCCGGGGTGACTCCGGTAGGCCTGAAATCCCCCATGATTGGAAACACTGATTTGTCCACCATGTTTTCGGAGGTGTCAAGGCGCACGCCCCAGAGTTTCTCTCCCGCGGCATGGCAGCAGTCAAGAGCTGTGCCGATGCAGTCATTGTTAAAATCCACCAGCGCAACCAGGTTCGTCTCGGGGTAACTCTCGCCGAACATTGTCACCGCCCTCACCGTATCGCCTTCACACGCGGCAATCAGCGCATGGGGCACCGTACCCGACCCCTTGGCTCCCCACCACTCAGCCTGGGCATCAGTAGACACGCCATGAGCGCCGCCGACATGAGCGGCATATCCGTCCCCCCCCTGCACAGCCCAGTGATCAAAGCGCGCCGGAAAATACAGCACCACATTGCCGTTCGCCGCTTCCACCACGTTGCGGACATTAGTCGCAATTTTTGTGCGGCGCGCTAAAATCCCGAGATAAATAGTTTCAAGGTGCGCGAACAGTGACGCATTACCGTTGATATGCATCACGGTTTCCCATGGCGAAATCGCATCACCGTCATAGAGCGCATCAATGGCGAGGTCGTGAAATCCGTCCTCCCAGAGCTCATCCAGCTCACGGGCTATATCAAGCTTATCTTTCAATGTACCGAGATACGCGTCCTTGTCCTGCAGAAAGCGTGACCGGGAGTCACGCTTCAGCTCAATGAGCTGGTCAAAGAGCTTGTATGCTCTTTCATAGTCGGTATATCTTCCGCTCCCAAGCTTCAGCACTGCAATCGCTTCATCTATCCCGCACAGTATGGCGTCCCTTTTCTGGAACACCTGCATGGTTACGTCCGGATGGAGATTGTGCTGCTCCAGGACAACCTTTTCACGCCAGAAATAAATGTCGCTGAGATATCCACGACGGAGCTCCTGTACGGGAAGATCGAAGAGGTGGCTTTCAAGTCGTTTTTTCATAGCTGCCCTGTCACGGTAGTGAATGCTTTCAACATATCATCATATAGGTAAACAGCCCGGAAACATCACGTCAATACATTTTCGCAGGCTATAATTGCTACAGCGGTGTATCCGTAAGACAGGAAGGGCCGGTCATTGTTTCTGACCGGCCCTTCCTGTCTTACGGGCGGTGACGTTTCAGCAGTATTCCCTGCGTCAATAATCACCACCCTGTCCGTAGTCTTTCTGAATCAGTTTTAGTACATGCTCGCGATGACATCTTTATAGTTCTGCGCGATCATTTTTCTTTTAATTTTCATTGTGGGAGTGATTTCGCCTTTCTCAATCGAAAACGGCTCCGGGATCAGTGCAAACTTCTGAATCTGCTCGAAATGCGCCAGGCCCTTTGATTGCGCATCAATCCTTCCCTGGTAAAATTCTATTATTGCGGGATTCTTTATCAGGTCCTCCCGTGAACTGAATGCAATCCCTTTATCCTTTGCATATGCCTCGAGTGAATCAAAGGACGGTACGATGAGGGCCGTGACAAATTTCTGTTTATCTCCGATAATGACTACCTGCTCAACATAAAAATCCTGGCCGATTTTTGATTCAATGTTCTGCGGCGCAATATTTTTACCATTGGCAGTAATAATAATATCTTTCTTCCTGTCAGTAATTTTCAGGAATCCGTCCTCATCGATCATGCCGATATCGCCTGTCTTGAAATAGCCGTCTTTGGTCATGACCTCTTTTGTGGCGGCGGGGTTGCCATAATA
>JAKQCH010000224.1 GCA_029573825.1 Spirochaetota bacterium
GTGGCGGAGAAAATCCGTTCCCTTCAACAGGCTGATATGCGGGAGGCCGGCAGGATACAGGAGGAGATGATAAGTCTCGGGAAACGGATATCCGATGAAGTGAAGAAGAGTTCTGCCGCGGGGCTTTCCGATTCCTACATCACCTTTGATGCCGGACGGGTATCTTCGGGGGATACTGTTTTTATCGTCCCCCTTGGGAAGGAAGCTACTGTTGAAAGTATTGATAGAGAAGGCGGCACCGCGGGGGTTCTCCTGGGGAGTATGATCAGGAGCAGATACCCCTTTGCTGATCTTCGGATTCCATTTAACAGGAAGCAGGGGAAAAAGCACAGTTCCCGGCAGGAAGCCCCTAAAAAGATGAAGCAGGAACAGGAGGCACATCCTGTCCTCACGGTACAGACCTCATACAACACAATTGACCTGCGGGGCAAAAGGGTGGATGAAGCACTTCAGGAAATTGAATATGCAGTTGACAGAATGATCAGGAGCGGCATCCGTTCCGCGGTGGTGATTCATGGCCATGGGACCGGTGCCCTGAAAGAGGCGGTGCGGCAGTGGCTCAGGTATTCCTCATATATACTGCAATCCCGGCCCGGAGAATACGGTGAGGGCGGTGATGGTGTTACCATAGCGGAACTGCGGGAATGAGTTAAGAAAATACCGGATGTTACCTTTTCTTCGGCATAAAGGTTTCTTCTATGAATTTCACAATTTGCTGTATCGCGTCCCTGGGGAAAAGGGGGAGGCCGGTATCGACCATCCGGTCAGAGACAACCGCACACACTTCCCCGCAGCCTGATTCAAAAAGGTACGGTTCTTTTGTGTCCCCGACCACCTCAATTTTCGGCCCCTGACGTTCCTTGTGGCCTTCGATAAATATCATATCCGCATGGGCAAAAAGACTCTCCGCTGCGGAAAGTGGCGTCATGCCGGGAGGGACATCTGCCATGATCGCCATTGACCTGTCATTGGTGATGCTGCTTATCACTGCGCCGGATTTTCTGTAGCGGAAGGTGTCCTTTCCTTCATGGTCCATCTCGAAATCATGTTTCATGTGTTTAATTATTGCAATTTTAAAACCCTTATGGGTGAAGTGTTCAGTAAGCCGTTCTATCAGGGTGGTTTTCCCTGAATTGGATCTGCCGATTATTGTAATAACAGGAGGTGTATAATTCATCTTCATTCCCCGGTTTATGAAATTATTATTTTCTTCAATAATGATAATGTATCAGCGTCCGGAAGCCGGAGCACCATGAACAGATAGCAGCGACAGGAAACATGATTGCCTCTTCGGGTTCCTATTTTATTACGGTGAGTGTTGATGTCAAGATGTTATGAATGACAGCATGTTTTCTGATGTGTCCGCATATATTATCGCAGGGGGTAAAAGCCGCCGTTTCGGTGAAGATAAAACCCTGTATGTATACCGGGGCAGGCCTCTCATCGCCCATGTTTTTGATATCGTACGCAGGATTTTTACAAAGGTGGCTATTGTCGCGGACAGGGGTGAGCGTTTCTCATGGCTCGGAGTTCCCTGTTATCCTGATCTTATTCCTGATGCGGGACCAATGGGGGGGATATATACGGCGCTGCATTATTCCGTCACGGAGAGAACTTTTATTGTTGCTGTCGATATGCCGGGGCTCTGCGAGGATCTGGTGAGGCATCTTGTTGAAATGTCCCGCGGAAAAAAAATAACGGTACCCTGTATCGGGGGAAGATATGAAGCGCTTCACGCTGTATATACCCGGCAATGTTTACCGGAAATTGAAGTCCTGGTGAAAAGCGGCAAGCTGAAGATTGTCCAGTATCTGGATGAAGCCGGCCCGACATGTATCGGGGAACAGGAGGTCCGGATGTTTGCGGACCCCGCAGAAGTCTTCCGTAATGTGAATTATCAGGATGACCTTAAAAAATATCCGGATTGAACCATTGTCAGTTGTGCTGAAACGGAATCTGTGATGTCACGGTGAAACATCCTGCTGTGTCCGTAAATGCCGTAAAATATAATACAGGTCTTTGTTCCGGGGATTCTCCCTTTTTAAAGATTCTATTTTTTCAATTACTCTGTTACGGTCAAACCTGTTTCGGGCATATCCTGTATCAAGACTAATGACTTGGCGGTAATACGAATATGCTTCGCGGAATTTAAAAAGATGAAAACATGTGACTGCCATATTTGAGAGAGCCCTGATGTATCCTACATCCAGTGCAATTGCTATCTCCAGACGTGAATACGCCTTGTGGTATTTTCCCTGGTTCATATACGCAACGGCAAGGTTGTTGTGATAGTACTTGGAACCGGGCTGCTGCTGCGCTGCTCGGAGAAACAAAATTTCCGCCTCATGGTAACGTTTTTCTCCAAGCAAACGGTATCCCGCTGCATTTAATTTCACGTGGTCCCGGTGTGATGAAACCGTGGAAACATCTCCGGAATGAACAGGGGAAATCTTCGGTGCTGCGGTATCAGCAGCAGCGGCACTCACAACAGAGAAAGATATCACACAAAGAAGTACAATGTATTTTTGCATAATCCGGATTCTGGCACACATGTCGTATTGTAATAACCCCTGAATTTTTTTAATCACAGTTCCCTGCAGGGGCGGAAACCGTATGGTGTAATGGTATCGTTTCCAGAAAATCTTTCAAACCATTTTTTCAGAATAAGTGAATTAATCGTGCGGCAGTTCATATAATTTATCAAAACACAGGAATTGCCCGGTTTGAGAAAAAATTGAGTTGATTTTTGTCCCGTGACAATAGTATTACTGGAATTCTTTAATTGATGCAGGGACTTTTTAATCCCGATTCCCAGGGATACATGCTCTGACGTATCATATAAACGGCCTTATGTGAACAACACTGAGGGCCGGATTTACTTCTGATGTAGTGGAGGAGTTGATGAAAAGGAATTCTCGCATTGGACTAATAGTATCATTATGTCTGATGCTGTTTATGGTAACTCACGTATCCGCCTTCGGGCAGCTGCTCCCGGTCCAGAAAAAGGAATCCCGGAAAATTTCGGATACTGAAAAAAAAGGTGAAAAGATACAGCTTACCATTGACCGGGTCGTCAAATATCTTCTTGAGCAGAACCTGGATGTTAAAAAAGCTGTTCTTGATTATAAAATCGCGAATTCTGAACTGTTGCGTTATGATAGCAGATATGATACCGGGCTGTATGGAAAAACAAATTATTCATCGGCACGGAAAGCTCCCGATGATCCCTCGGCACGGTTCCAGGGTTCCGAAACGATAAGCAATACCTATGAGGTAGGCGCTTCCCGGAGTTTTAGTACTGGGACGCGTATCAAGATCGCGGTTAATTCACTGTATCAGAATGTAAAAGGGGCGGAGATTAATCTGGGTTCCCAGGGCAGCATCAATCTCGGGGGGGAAGGATATCAGTCAGATGTTGCTGTTTCATTATCTCAGGAACTCCTTAAAAATCCCTTCGGGATAAATGACCGCCTGAACGAGGAGATGATCGGGAACTCCGCTGAGATTCAGAAGCGTCTGGTGACGCACTATCTCGCGAGCCTTCTCGTAGAAGCCCTTGTGGGTTACTGGAATGTTTCCGTCGCGGAACAGTCCTTGGAAACGGCAAGGATCGGATATACCAGTACGGTATCCATACGGGACCTTGTTGAAAGAAAACGGTATCTCGGATTATCTGAAACAGAAGAGGTCCTGGACTGGAACAGCAAGGTGTTCCAGTCAAAAAACACTCTTGATATCGCGGAGAAAAACCTCTATGAAGCTCGTCTCGCGGTGGTCCGGATATTGAACCTGAAATCAAGTACCGCATTTGATATCGGTACGATCTTTCAGACAACGCCGCCGGAAGTTTCCTTTGAGCAGGCGATGAAAGATGCCTTCGCGAAGCGTGTGGATATCCGCAACCAGCGGACAGTTCTTGATAACAGCAGGCTTGAGTACAGGATAGCATCGAACAATGCGTACCCATCCATGCAGCTTAATCTCAGCGCCGGAAACAAGGACTACAGCCAGGAGTCCTATAGCGGAACATTCGATGATATCAATCGTCAATGGTCCGTGGGCCTTGAAATGACCTATCCCCTCGGGAATACCGAGGCTGAAGTGAAAATCAGGGATGCGGTTATAAATAACAGGAGAAATGAAATCGGGCTGAAAAACCTTGAGCGTACGGTGCGTGACGAGATTGATATGGCGATTCGGAATTGCGGAGTGTTGTTCTCGGTATACCAGCAGACAAAAAAATCACAGGACTTTTCCAAAAAATACTATTACCAGGTGCTCCGGCGGTTCCGTCTTGGGAAATATGATTCCGTGCAGCTGAAACTCGCGCTGGACAGCTATATCGGAATGCGGCAGTCGGAACTGAAAAGTCTCGTGGATTACAATGTGGCGCTTCTGCGCCGTGATCTTTCACGGTATGTTATTTTCGAAAATTATAATATTGATATTAATACAATCATGGAACGTGAAGTTAAAAAAAGCGGAAATCAATGATGGAAACAGGAATGCACATGCGAAAACTGACACGCCGGGTCCGGGCAGGAATGCTTGATATCGGCGGGAATGCGCCGGTGTCCCTTCAATCAATGACAAGTGTTCCCCTTGAGGATGTGGAATCGACGGTGGTCCAGATAGCGCGTCTCCAGGAAGCTGGAGCGGATCTTGTGCGTGTCGCGGTGCGCAATCTTGACGCGGTACCGTATCTCCGGGAAGTCTGCGGCAGGGTTACGGTTCCCCTCTCTGCGGATATTCATTTTAACCATAAAATTGCCGTTGAGTCCATCAGGGCCGGGGTCCAGAAAATAAGAATTAATCCGGGAAACATCGGCGATACGGAAAAAGTCCGGGAAGTGGTGCGGTGCGCCACGGATTACGGAGTACCTGTCCGGATTGGCGTAAACGGCGGTTCTGTGGACAGAAAAAAATACCCCGAAATTACTCCCCGCAGCCTTGTTGATTCCGCGATGGAGCATGTGCAGATACTTGAGGATAACGGTTTTTCCGATATCGTTGTTTCAATTAAATCCTCTGATATATTTCAGACGATTGAAGCAAATAAATTATTCTCCGAAACACGGGACTACCCGGTGCATATTGGCCTCACCGAAGCCGGATACGGCATGGCGTGCGTGGTGCAGAGTTCAATTGTTATAGGGCACCTGCTTCTCCTGGGTATTGGTGATACCATACGTGTTTCTATGACCGGGGACCCGGTGCAGGAGGTTGTTGCAGGTCGGAGGATACTGGAATCCCTCGGAGAAAAATATAATCCTCTCAAAATTATTTCCTGTCCCACCTGCGGAAGGACTGATCCTGAACTTAATATCTATGAAATTGCAAATTCCGTTGAAGCGGAGCTTTCGAAGCGTTTCAGCGCTGTATTGTCGGAGACAGGGAGGAGCCTCACGGTGGCGATCATGGGTTGTGAAGTGAACGGACCCGGTGAGGCGTCCCATGCCGATGCGGGACTCGCCGGGGGAAGAGG
>JAKQCH010000232.1 GCA_029573825.1 Spirochaetota bacterium
ACAGGTCAAAGTACAGGTCCATGTCCTGAATCCGCTCCCACCTGTCGTAGAAAAGATCAAGGACCGTTTCACTCCGTGAAACGGCGTTGTGAAGCGATGACGCCTCATACACCGCAGCATGGAGGGATACGGCAGAAACAAGAACGAGAAAGACAGATAAGAATAAAGACGAAAACAAAGTACGCATCACACATTCCCCCTACTTTTTTTATTTATTGTATTTATATATTGGAAAGAGTAAACACTGTGGTCACTATCGTATAGAATATTGCGAATACAAATATCCGGATTGAAGATAATCAGGGGCGCATTCCGAGTCAATAAAAAAAACACGAATGGGTTGATGTGCAAAAAAAATAAAAAGGTTATAAATACATAAAATAATAGTTGATTTCAGTGGTTACCTGTGTTCCATTTCCCGGAGAGGCTTACCGGTCTTCCCGGACCGGACATATATAGATCGTGTTGCTCTTTCCGGGTTAAAGAATTCAATACTGTACGCCGTATACTGTACATGCGGGTCATGGGATGGTTTTGTTTTCGTCATTGTAATTCCGGAAGATCGATGCTGTGAAGCCTCAATTATTTAAACAGATGGCGGATACTCAGCTACGCTGCATAACACAGTTTTGTCGCCCGGGGGTTCCGTATCCTGAGCGGTTTACCTGTACTACATCATACGCTGAGCAGTTGCGCAGAAGAAACTAATATCTATGAGGTAATTTTATGAGCACAAAGGACATTATTATTGCGTCAGGCTGCCGGACGCCGATCGGAGGGTTCGGCCAGTCCCTGAAAAACGTGATGGCCCATGAACTGGGGGCCCTGGTGATGAAAGAGGCCCTTTCCCGGGCAGGGGTTGCGGGGGAAGAACTGAGCGATGTGATTTACGGCGACTGCATCCAGACCTCCGCCGAAGCCAATACCGCAAGGACTGCCGCGCTGAAGGCGGGGATTCCCTTCCAGATACCCGCAGTCACCATACAGCGCCAGTGCGCCTCCGGTATGCAGGCGGTAATTTTCGGCTCACAGCAGATACTGACAGGAGATTCAGAGATAGTATTAGCGGGGGGAGTGGAGTCCATGAGCAATGCCCCGTATCTCGTCAAGAAAGCCCGCTGGGGCGCGCGCCTGCAGCACGGAGAGCTGACGGACTCCATGTGGGAGCTCCTGCATTCCGGGAGTCACCTTCTGGGAGAGCCCTTTATCATGGGGCAGACCGCAGAGAACCTGGCGCAGAAATACGGCATTACCCGTGATGAGCAGGACCAGGTTGCCTTTGAGAGTCATCAGAAGGCCATTGCCGCCATCGACTCCGGCCGTTTCAGGGAGGAACTTATTCCTGTGCCAGTCCCCGGTAAAAAGGGGCAGATGACCATGTTTGACACCGATGAGCATCCCCGGCGGGACATCACCAGGGAGTCCTTGCCGCGCTGAAACCTGTGTTCGATAAAAACGGCACGGTGACAGCGGGAAATTCATCCGGCCTCAACGACGGCGCATGTGCCTGCGTGATCATGTCGGCTGATACTGCCGCGAAACGCGGCGTAAAGCCCCTTGCCCGTATTGTCGCGAATGCGATTGCGGGAGTTGAACCTCATCTGATGGGATACGGTCCTGTTCCGGCGGTGGAGAAGCTCCTGAAGAAGAGCGGCATGAAGCTTGATGATATCGGTCTCCTTGAGGTCAATGAAGCCTTTGCGGCGCAGTATATCGCCTGCGAAAAGGGGCTTGGTCTTGACCGCACAAAGGTGAAT
>JAKQCH010000251.1 GCA_029573825.1 Spirochaetota bacterium
CAAGGATAAACTCTTCAGCGGAATGAAACACATTGGCGAAATTAGAAAACTTCCCCGCCGCCTCCTGGTCATCGATCTTAATATCGATTTTCATTTCTTTTGGAAATTCATTCATTATTGTACCCGTTAAAATGTTCTTGCGATAATTTAATATCCGCATAGAACTGTAATAGTGACAGGGGCGGGATTTCGCAACAAATAAAAATCACTCCCTCTCAATTCCGGAATTTTCCGGACAGCGCCGCAGCGGAATCACGCTTCCAGGAGATGATAAATGAAAACATCCAAGTATACTCTGCTTATCGCATTTATCGGGGCAACCCTGCTTTTCATACATACCCCCGTCCAAGGGGAACTGCGGTCCAATGCGTATCAGGACCAGCGGGAATACGGCCGTGCGAAAATCACAAAAATCGAAAAACACACCTTCGAAAATACCCCCGGGACGCAACTCATCGAAACCCGCATTCACCTCCATGTCATTGACGGTGAACTATCGGGCCAGCACAAAACTGCCGTTTTCAAGGGCGAGGATGATATGCCGAAGGAAATGTTTTACCGGGAAGGTGATACCGTGTTCATCGGTATATCACAGGACCCGAACAGTGAAGCCCAGGAATATATCTCACTCTACGACATTGACAACACCCCGGGGATTATTGTGATGACAGTGCTGCTGGTCCTTGTGGTGGTTGCTATCGGACGGATCCGGGGATTTTTCGCCCTCGTGTCTCTCGCAGTAACCATCATGCTGCTGTTCTTCATCCTCATCCCCTTTACCCTGAAGGGCTATCCACCTCTTCCAATCGCAGTACTCATTTCAATTATTTCAGTCATCATCACCCTCCCCATAATCGCGGGGTTCCACATGAAAACCCTCGCGGCGGTGCTCGGAGCATCCGCGGGAATAATACTCTCCTCCCTTCTGGCGGTAATCTTCGGATGGACCATGCACCTTTCAGGTCTCATCACCAACGAAATGCTCACGGTGTTTTATGCGTCTGATATCGCCATCGACCTCAGGGGACTTGCCCTTTCGGGGATGATAATCGCCGCCCTGGGGGCAGTTATGGATGTCTGCATCTCCATTGCCTCCTCAACGGCGGAAATCTACAGCGCCAAGCCCGATATTTCACCGAAGGAAGCGTTTAAGTCGGTGCTCACCATCGGCACTGACATTATGGGGTCCATGGTGAACACACTTATCCTTGCCTATGTGGGAAGCTCCCTTTCCCTCATACTGCTCATATCAATGCGCTTCAACGCCGACATGCCGGTGTGGATGATTTTCAACTATAACCCGGTACTCAGCGAAATCGTAAAGTCCGTGGTAGGAAGCGTGGGCATGTTCGCGTGCATCCCGATTACGGCGTTGATTGCCGTAGCGTTGTACAGGCGGAAGGCGGCCCGGGGAGGAGAAACAGGCGCCGCACAATCCTGACGATCCTTACTATTGTGGTCGGGTGCGCTATGATCATCTTTCTGAACGCCATCGCGAAAAGCGGCCACGACCGGACCCCCGTTGAAAACTTCGATAAATACACGGTATTTACCGCGCTCTCCCTGCTCCGCAAAGAGACGGGCCTCGGGGACAACCTTACGGGAATCACCATTCACCTGAAAAACAGCAGGGACGTGGATTGACTTCTCGTTTTACATGGAATCAATGCGCACCTGGGGCACCGGGAGCATCATATATCCCGCGGTGAAAACTATGGACATCGTCATGGCGGTTATTATTGTGATGATTACCACCATTCTCGCGGCGCTGTATCCGGCCCTTAAGGCGGCGAGGATAAGACCGTTGGAGGCGCTGCATTTTATTTAACATGACGATTGTTTTTTTGAGAAAAAAATCTTATGTAATTCGGGCGAATAAAATAACAAAAGATATACCTTAAAGGTATACTTTATTATCAGTATAAAATATATATTATAAATTCAACGAGGTTATTATGAGTTACGAATCTAGATGTATTCGAGACATTATACTTGATAATATTAACAGAGACTTATACTTACCAGCCATCCAACGTGAATTTGTATGGAATACAACAATGGTCGAAAAATTATTTGATTCCATTATGGGTGATTACCCAATTAGTTCATTTTTATTCTGGAAAATTAAAGAAGAAAATAAAAAAGATTGGATAACCTATAAGTTTATAACTGATTTTGATTCAGAAGACCCTCACAATGAAGAAGCCGATTTATCTGGTATAAATAAAGATATTTTCTTAGTTCTTGATGGACAGCAAAGATTAACAGCACTATTTATTGGCCTAAAAGGTTCTTTTACATATTTTTATTATCGCAAAAGAAAAACATTCTTATTTTTAAATTTACTAAAAGAGCCAATAAGAAATGAAGATAATCCTGACGAATTAACTTATCAGTTTGAATTTAGAGAAACAGACCAAGGTAAAGATAATGAATTATGGTATCCTGTTGGAAG
>JAKQCH010000256.1 GCA_029573825.1 Spirochaetota bacterium
CTGTCAATAACGCCAAGCATCCTTTCCTTATCACCGGGCAGGGTCCCTTCAATGTCCTCAATGAGATTCATGATGTGGTCGCTTTTTACAATGCTGGTAATTCCTTCAAGGTTCTCAATGAAGAGCCGTATTTCCCGCACCTTCTCAACTTCACCAAGAGGCGCCCATTCCCCGCGCTCCATGGCGTCGAAGAGCGCTGTTCCCGGCACCGGCACCGTGCTCCTGAGGCGGATATAGGTGGGGTTGACCGCATTCAGAACCCTTGCGGACTCCAGAGCGTTTTCTTTCCACCACTGTTTTCCCCCTATCCCCGGCATATAGTATTCCGAGAGATCGAATCCCGCTTCCACGATTTTTTTTCCGCCGGAAATCTGCTCTTCCGCGGTGACCCCTTTTCGTATAAAATCAAGGACGTCGTCGCATCCGGATTCCATTCCCGTATGTATCCGCGTCAGGCCCGCAGCCCGGAGCTCCTTCAGCTCTTCAATGGTCTTCCGGCTCATTGTCTTTGACCGGGAATAGGTGGTGATACGCTCGATGGAAGGGAACCGTTCCTTCAGATGCGTGATGATATCGACAAGCTGCGCCGTGGGAAGAAGCATGGAATTTGCGTCCTGTAAAAAAGCTGTCCGCATTCCATGCTGCATCCAGAAGGCCACCTGCTGATAATAGTATTCAGGGGTCGTATCGCCGCCCCTTGCCTTCTGCAGGGACTCCGCAGTGAAGAGGTGTCCGGAGCTGCTGTTGTTCACGGATTCAAGAATCCGCACCGCAATTGCATGTATCGAGTCAATATCCTGCTTCACTTCCTCCACTGTCCTGCGGGAGAATTTCTGGTCCTGGTAGGTGTGGCAAAACGCGCACTTGTTCCAGGGGCAGTTCCTTGTCACCCGTACAAGAATACTGGAAGCTTCGCTCGGAGGACGTATGGGGCCCATTTCAAATTCATAATTCATAGCACATCCTCAATTATGGTACATCCGGCACACAATCATCAGGGTCCAGGGAACCGGCTGCTCACAAAGACCGGCAGCGTTGAACACGCCAGATCACCCTGAATTTTCAACCGAATAAAAATTAATTTGACACATAATCCATAATATCACTATTTTTTACTCCCTGCCTGTTTTTTATTGAAACACACCTTCAACCGGTGTAAATACAGGATAGAGAGGCAGTTTTACCAATACTTTTCCGGTCTGCCGCGGCATACTACCGACCTCCTGTTCCAGGGCCGGCTTTTCAGATCATGCTGTATATGGCCATACCATTATTCACATTGCAAGGAGAAATTCTCATGAGCGAGGAAACATCAGACCTTATCCGCCAAAGAATTGAAAAGGTCGCAACGTTGCGGGAAAAGAACATCAATCCATATCCCATCCGCTTCACACGCACCGACAACGCGGGAGAGATAAAACAAACCTTTAACGCCGATACACCGAAACACGTCACCGTGGCAGGGCGCATCCGTTCAAAGCGGGTCATGGGAAAGGCGTCATTTGCCCATATTGAAGACCTTTCGGGGTCGATACAGCTCTACGTGACCCGGGATGACCTCGGGGAGGAGCAGTACGCCGTGTTCAAGATGCTGGACCTCGGCGACATTCTCGGAGCTGAAGGAGACACCTTCATGACGCAGAAGGGGGAGATATCGATCCACGTAACAAAGGCGACACTCCTTTCCAAAAGCATCCGCCCGCTCCCGGTGGTGAAGGAAAAGGACGGGCAGCTCTTTGATGAATTTGCCGACAAGGAGCTCCGGTACCGGCAGCGGTATGTGGACCTCATAGTAACGCCGAAGACCAGACAGGACTTCATTCTCCGCAGCAGGATAATCGGCGGCATACGAAAGTATCTCACGGAAAAGGGTTTCCTTGAGGTTGAAACCCCGATGATGCAGGCAATACCGGGGGGCGCCGCGGCGCGTCCCTTCATCACCCATCACAACGCCCTTGACATGAAGCTCTACCTCCGCATCGCCCCGGAGCTGTACCTGAAGAGGCTGATTGTGGGGGGTTTTGAAAAGGTCTTCGAGTTGAACAGAAATTTCAGGAACGAAGGTATTTCCACCCGGCACAACCCGGAATTCACCATGCTGGAGCTCTACGAGGCTTATGCGGACTACAACGTCATGATGCACATCTGCGAAGATATGATCTCGGGTCTCGCACGGGACCTTCTGGGCTCCGCAGTCATCGCGTATCAGGGATCGCAGCTTGACCTCACGCCTCCATGGAACCGGATGACCTATCTTGAATCCATAAAAAAATATACCGGCATAGATTTTACCGCGATTAAAACCCCTGAAGAAGCGGAGAACGCAGCCGCGGAAGCGGGGGTTTCAATTCCGGAAAAGCTCTCAATCTGGAAAATCGCTGAATGCATTTTCGAGGAACGGGTGGAAAAAAACCTCATCCAGCCCACCTTTATCACGGACTTCCCGAAGGAACTGTCCCCCCTCGCCAAGTCCCGTGACGATAACCCGGAATTTGTCGAACGCTTTGAGCCCTACATCGCGGCCAGGGAAATAGGCAACGCATTTTCCGAGCTGAACGATCCCTTCGACCAGCGCGAACGCTTTGAGGAACAGGTCCGTATGCGTGAAGCCGGGGATGACGAGGCGCAAATGATGGACTACGACTACATTCAGGCGCTGGAATACGGCATGCCCCCGGCAGGGGGCATGGGAATCGGTATCGACAGACTCGTGATGCTTTTTGTGGATACCGCCTCAATCAAGGACACGATTCTGTTTCCGCTGCTCCGTCCGGAATAAAAATAACCTGAAGCCCGCAAGAGCGCTCCATGCGGGCGGCACGTTGTTTACGCGGTCCTGATATCGAACCTGGTAAGAAATTCATTACTCAGACAGTAACATTTAACACGAAGGATATTCTAACTCTCATCATGACGAAACAATCGCTAAAGAACCTTACAGTTCAACCCTCAGAGCTCTATGAGGACAAGCTGGCACAGCTGGAACTTATTATCAACGAAGCTAACCGCGTGCGGAACACCGATAAGACAATGATTGAAGGCCTCCTGGGTAATTTTTACGGAAGGACCCTCAATGTGGGAATCGAGTTCAAACGCGCCTACGGATCAATATTGTCGGGAGACTATTTTAACCTCACGGAACTTCCTGACGGGAATTACCTCTTTGTATTTGCTGACCTCAGCGGCCACGGCCTTCCGGCGTACACAAACCTGATACGCCTGAACTCCTCAATCATTCTTGCGGTGAGAGAAAGCGAGCGCATTTATTGTAAAACAGGAATTCTTGATACCTCGGACCTGATACGCGACATCACAATCAAGTTCACCGACATTATGGAGGAACTCAACAACGAGGAGTTCGCGAGCGTGCTGTTCACCTTTATCACCAACCAGGACGACAAGTTTCACCTGAAGTTCTACAACCACGGGATGTTTTTCCCCATGATAATAAGGAAATTCCGGGACCGGACAATTGACGTCTATGATCTGAATAAAAGTGAAAAAGGCTGGTTTCCCCAGAAGGGATATCTCATGGGATGCGCTCTCCGGGACATTCTGGGGGACAAATACTACCTCTGCCCCTGCTGTGAATTTACCCTTTACGAAGGTGACCGTGCGCTCTTTTACAGTGATGGAATTGTGGAGTCGATAAACCCCCAGACCGGAGAAGAGTTCGGCGAGGGGAGAATCAGGGACATTCTCATTGAAAACGTCCACAGTGCTCCTCAGGAAACCATTGATACCCTGTTCCGGTCCCTCTACGGTTATATTGAAAATCCCCATAACCAGAAGGACGATATGACATCGATACTGATAGATTTCCCCCTTGTGCGGTAACAATACCTATTGTTTCTTGACATTTTTTCACTGTATTCTGCAGTATTATTCTGATTAATCAGTGATGTGCGGCATAACTGAAGCAGCAATATAAAATAATAATTCTGGATATCATAATGGAACGTATAACAATCATGCCATGCCTTGACATGAAAGGCGGACGAGTCGTCAAAGGAGTAAACTTTGTGGACCTCAAAGATGCGGGGGACCCTGTGGAAAATGCGGTATTCTACCAGAATGAAGGCGCCGATGAACTTGCGATGCTTGATATCGCTGCGACACTGGAAAACAGGAAAACAAGGCTTGAATGGGTAAAACAGGTCGCATCAGTAATCACCATTCCCCTCACCGTGGGGGGCGGCATCAACTCCCTTGAGGACATCGAAATGGTACTGGATGCCGGGGCATCAAAAGTCTCAATGAACAGCGCCGCGGTGAATAAACCGGAACTAATTGAAGATGCCGCAGACAGGTTCGGCTCTGAAAAAATAACCATCGCCATTGATGCCCGTAGAAACAGCGCGATGCCATCCGGTTTTGAACTGGTAGTCTCTGGAGGAACAAAGCCTGTTGGTCTCGACGCCGTTGAGTGGGCAGAGCAGTGCCAGGAACGCGGGGCCGGGGTTATCCTCCCCACCAGCATGGACGGCGACGGTACGCTGAAAGGTTATGACCTTGACTTCACCAGAGCGATATCAGACGCCGTGGACCTTCCTGTTGTAGCTTCCGGGGGCGCCGGTACTCTGGAACATTTTTATGAAGGAGTCGTCAAAGGAGGAGCGTCGGTGCTTCTTGCAGCGTCGGTGTTTCATTTCAGGACTTTTTCAATCCGGCAGGTTAAGGAGTATCTTCAGGAGCGGGGACTCAAAATCATTTTATAACATTGCCGCGTTATACGGGAAATTGTGCAGTGCGTATCGCCATTCGCAATACGCACTGTGAACGCACCGTTGCAGTTATCCCGCCATCTTCTGCAGGAGTTTCTTCTTTGTTTCTTCGTACTCCTCTTCGGTGATTGCGCCGCTGTCCTTAAGCTTCTTGAGCTTTTCCAGGGTCCCCGGGATATCCTCGCTTCGGGAGTCCTTTTTCAGTTTTCCCGCGACTTCCTTTCCCTTCTCAAGGAACTCATTATACTTTTCTTTCATTTTGTCAGTGTTGAAATCAAAAATTGATCCCCTGTTGGAAAAATGTGCATCAAATACTTTTCCCAGAGCATAGGTGGCGGCGCCGGAAAGCATAATCTGGGTGCCGATACCCAGAACGGTCCCCACGCCGGGAATTGCTTTCACCATGCTTGCTCCCAGACGCGCAAGTGTCGCACCGGCAAGAGAAGAAACAAGGGACTTTCCGGAATCATTATCGTATTCCGCACCGTATTCGCCGGCAATCTGCCGGATCATGTCCAGCTGTATCGCCGTAACCGCGGCAATGTCCGCAAGGGGAATCGGGATTGCCCCTGCGGTCATACTGTAAATAACATGGGAATGAATAATTTTCTCGATTTTTTCCTCAGTCTGGGCCATTCCAATTCCCCCTTCATATTTAATTTCTTCACCAAACCACATATACTAATCATTCTAACACAAATAACTTCAATGAGCAAATAGCTGCTCCGCACTCCGCTTTCGGCGGCGGGGGAGCGCCTTTTCCATTTTCTCAGAATACCAATTATTTTCATATTGTACTGAATGTATTATAAGGTATACAATTCAGCTTTATGTTTCCATAAAAAAATAAAAATCAGCACTTACCTGTTACCGCTCTGATACCGCACAACTTCCTCGCGGAAATCCCGCACCAGGTCATCAATGTCTTCCTCCGTGGTTTCCCAGGAACACATGAACCTGCTGTGTCCCGTCCCGATGAAGTCATAAAAATGCCAGCCCCGACCCTTCATGGCTGCGGCAATCTCCGCCGGCATTGCGATAAATACCGAATTCACTTCACGGGGATATACGATTTCCAGAACCGGAAGATACCGTATTTTCTTTTCAAGAACAATAGCGGCCCTGTTCGCCTTTTCAGCGTTTTTAAGCATCGAACCGTCATCAAGCATCATGCTCCAGGGAGCTGCGAGGAACCGCATTTTTGAGACAAGCTGCCCACCCTGCTTGCACCGGTAGCTGAATTCCTGAGCGTATTCCCGGTTGAAAAATATTACCGCCTCCCCGAATGCCATCCCGTTCTTGGTGCCCCCGAAACAGAGTACATCGACTCCCGCTTTCCATGAAATTTCTGAAGGGTGTACACTGAGAGCTGCCAGGGCATTGGCAAAACGGGCCCCGTCCATGTGTATCCGCAGGTCATAACTGCGGGCAAAATCCCCGATTGCCCGGAGCTGCTCCACAGTATAAAGAGTGCCCACCTCCGTCGGCTGTGTTATGCTGAGGGCACGGGGCTTCGGGAAATGAATGTCGCTGCGCCGATTTACCATTTTTTCCGCCGCGTCAAGGTCTATCCTCCCCATCCTCCCTGGTATAGTAAGGATTTTCGTGCCTCCGGTAAAGAATTCCGGCCCCCCGCATTCATCGGTCTCAATGTGCGCCAGTTCATGACAGATAACGCTGTGATAGGGGCGGCAGAGCGAAGCAAGAGCAAGGGAGTTCGCGGCGGTGCCATTGCAGACGAAGAACACCTCACAGTCCGTGCCAAAGAATTCCCGGACTGCATCGGCTGCTCGTTCCGTCCATGGATCATCACCATAGGCACAGGCAGGCCCTCTGTTGGCCTCCATAAGGGCCCGGGCGGCTTCCGGACACATGCAGGAACAGTTATCACTGGCAAACTGTATTTTCTCTGAGCGGTTTATATCGACCCCCATGATAACCTCTTCCTGATATATGCGGTTTCGGCGACGGAAAAATATACCATGTAATGAGGGTGTTGGAAAGAAAAAAAATTTACGGCCGATGCAGTTTTTCGGGAAAAGAATTACTCTTCATAGACATCCCATGACCCTGCGCAGCCGTTATACGTATCAGCGAGAAGCATGAACTTTCTTCCGCATGTGGTGCACTGAAAAATATGCTCAATAAAATCTTCAGGCCATGGTTTTTCTTTATCAAGCTCATCAAGTTTGCAGCTCCCTCGGACAAGAACCATCGTTTCCTGCTCAAGAACAATCATGAGCTGCCTTACAATATTATAGTATTGCTGGGGTTCACGAAATCGGATTTTTTCAAGAAATCCGTCACAGCGATAACACATACCATACCTCTGGATAGAGCCGGGTTTATTGTTTTTTTATGGAATGGGAAACAATTGTTAAAACGACCTACTACATAGTATTGTAATTATTTTTCATAGCAAAAAATGATATAATCTCTGAAAAATTTACCGCTTTAGCATAATTCGTCCATCCAGACTTTTTTTAATATTTATATAAAATTGCATACTCAATTTTTGCGGACATGAAAAGGTTATCAGACCAGCATATAACAACAGAAATAACTATGGCATTTTTCAATTTTATCCAACCTTTTCTTGACATATAATTGAATACGTAATTCTATATTATAAATATTGATATGGAAGGTATATACTATGGTAACAGCATTAATTGTACTCCTCAGTTTTATTGGACTTATCATTATATTTATAGCGCTTCATCTTTTGCGAATGACTGCAGGAAAGAAAATTGCCGCAAAAGAATTGTCATTGATGTCGATAAAAAAGCTATCTCCCATGGGTACAGTGCAAACCCTGTCAATTTTGCCCCTCGTTGATTTTTACACTGATGATCCTGTTCTGAAAACAGAAGCCGGCGTCTCCTATCTCATCAGGGCCGATAACACCACTATCCTCATGGACACCGGGCTGAACCTGCGCAGGGAACACCCCTCACCGCTGCTCCACAACATGAAAGCCCTCAACGTACGGCCGGAAGATATCGACATGATATTTATCAGCCACCTTCATCTTGATCACCTTGGAGGAATGAAGGAGCAAAAAAACAGAAAATTCAGTTTGTCAAAGGGACCCGTTTCATTGCGAAACATCACCGTATACAGCCCCGATGCGGTGGCCCCGTCAGAGTTCAATCCCGGACCAGTGGTTGAAAAAATATCAGCGCCGAAAATCCTTGCCAATGGAATTGCATCAATCGGCATTATACCGCGAAGCCTGTTTTTCCTCGGCTATACCAGGGAACACAGCATCGCAGTCAACGTAAAAGGGAAAGGGATTGTGCTGATTGTCGGGTGCGGGCACCAGACAGTGGAAGCAATCATTGACCGGGCGCAGCTGCTCTTTGATGAACCGATTTACGGCATCATCGGCGGTCTGCATTTCCCCGTGCCCACAGGCAGAGTTATGGCGGGGCCCCTGAACATACAGAACATGTTCGGCAATGACAGGGCACCGTGGAAACCCATCAACGAAGAGGAGACCATGCACGGGGTAGAAGCCATCAGGAAAATCAAACCAAAACTTGTTGCCCTCTCTCCCCATGACAGTTCCGACCGGGCCCTCGCCACGTTCAAAGAGGCATTTCCCGGACAGTATGTTGATCTTCTCGTTGGAAAAGAAATAAAGATATAACATACTCAGAAAGAAAATCCATCTCTTCTGAACAGTACCGCTCTTCCTGAGCGGTACAAAATTGTATCATCCATCCGCAAGCGGTACACTTTTGTGTCATAACTGCTAAGATATAATACTGCACCTGCCCCGCACCCGCAAAATTATTCCCCTTACCCGTATCTTCAGAGATTCCAAAAAGGCGTCCTGTCGAATAATTTAAGTAATTTCAGCAAAAATTACCCCCATTATTTCATCCATGTTAACAATGCCCCGGGTTTGTTCGGTTGGCACGGTTCCTGCTGCTATACAGGTATACGCAAGTAAATATCAGGAGGTGCACAATGCTAAAACGAACAATAATAGGTGCTGCAATTATTCTGGCAGCGGCTTCCACGGGCGCCTTTGCCCAGGACACAGCAGCTGCCGCAACATCATCCATTAAGCCGATCAATGTGGTGTGGACACTGCTCGCGGCATTTCTCGTGTTTTTCATGCAGGCAGGTTTTGCGATGGTTGAGACAGGTTTTACCAGAGCGAAAAACGCGGGGAACATCATTATGAAAAACCTTATGGATTTTGCGGTAGGTTCAATCGCGTTCTTTGTCATAGGGTACGGGATCATGTTCGGCGCTGACGCCGCGGGGCTTTTTGGAACAGACAAATTTTTTCTCTCCAGCGCGTCACCGGCAAATCCCGACGGCTTATGGCAGTTTGCGTTCTGGCTTTTCCAGGTAGTATTCGCCGCAACTGCCGCAACCATCGTTTCCGGCGCAATGGCGGAACGGACCAAATTTGTATCGTATCTCATCTATAGTCTTCTCATAAGTGCCGTCATCTATCCCATTTCAGGTCACTGGATCTGGGGAGGCGGATGGTTGAGCACGATGGGATTCATTGACTTCGCGGGATCAACGGTTGTCCACTCCGTAGGCGGATGGGCGGCAATGATGGGAGCAATTCTCCTCGGACCCCGTATCGGCAAATACACTGCCGCCGGAAAACCAAAGGCCATTCCCGGCCACAACATCCCCCTCGCAGCGCTGGGTGTGTTCATTCTCTGGTTCGGGTGGTTCGGCTTTAACGCGGGAAGCACCACTGCCGGAGATAACCTGAGCATTGCCTTTATCGCCGTCAACACAAACCTGGCGGCGGCAGCAGGGGCCATCACCGCTATGGTAACAATTTGGATCAAATCGGGGAAGCCTGACGTCAGTATGAGTCTTAACGGCGCCCTTGCGGGACTCGTCGCAATCACTGCGGGCTGTTCGGCGGTTTCACCCATGAGCTCGATTATCATCGGCATCATCGCCGGATTCATTGTGGTGCTTTCAGTTGAACTCTTCGACTTCGCACTGAAAATTGACGACCCCGTGGGCGCGATATCAGTACACGGTGTGTGCGGCGCGGTTGGTACGCTTCTGGTGGGCGTGTTCGCTGAAGCGCAGTACGCAGGAGCGGGAATTAACGGCCTTCTCTATGGCGGAGGTTTCAGGCTTCTAGGCATTCAGGCAATTGGAGTTTTCACCGTCATGGCATGGGTCGTCGTAACATGCGGTCTGATATTCCTGATCATCAAAAAGACCATAGGCCTCAGAGTGACCCGTGAAGAAGAGCTCAAAGGCCTGGACATTGACGAACACGGTATGGAATCTTATGCCGGATTCCAGATATTCAAAACACAGTAAGAGGAGGGCAGCAATGAAACTTATAATAGCATACGTACAGCCGGAAAGGATGGAAGATGTGAAGCACGCCCTTTCAGACGCTGATGTTACAAAAATGTCCATTACCAATTCTCTTGGGTGCGGACAGCAGGGAGGGTACCGGGAAACATACCGTGGTGTCGACATGGAGATCAATCTCCTGCAGAAAGTTCGCTTTGAAGTCGCCGTCAATGATAAGTTTGTCGAACCGGCGGTGAAGGCCATTATCAAAGGCGCCAAAACCGGAAATATCGGCGATGGGAAAATATTTGTACTCACCCTGGATGAATGCATCCGCATCAGGACCGAGGAAACAGGCAACGATGCAATAGGTTAACTGTCTTTCACCGTGAAGGGACACTGTCCCTTCACGGATAGTATAAAGGAAATTAAAAAATCACAAAGGAGTTTATTATGAAAAAATTTATGGTAACAGCTTTCACCGGCTTTGCGGCCTTTTTATTGTCGCTTTCCGCAGCCCCGACAGCCCATGCCGCAGGGGAATCATTTTTAAAGGTCCCCGTTTCACTTTCATACAGCAGCACCTACTGGTGGCGTGGTGTTGAGCTGAACGGAAAAGATATAGGCGTTGCGTGGGGGAGCGCGGGGCTTGAGCTGGGCGATACGGGTTTAACCCTGAGTGCTGCCGCAGGCCTGTCAGAGGATTATATGCTCCAGACAGACGACAGCACCGACGACTACAAAACCAACAAAAAGTCACAGAAAGCGCTGACGGAGTATGATTACGGCATTTCCTATGCAGCCGAATTCGCAGACCTTGTGTCCCTCGGCCTCGGCGTCATGTATGTGCACTATGCATACTATGATGAAGCGGATTCCACCGCGATTGATCCCTCTTTCTGGGAAGGGTCCTTCTCGCTTGGTATCAAGACTGTCCTGAATCCCACCGTGAATTTCTACTATGACTACTATGTGGAAGAGCGTACGGGGAGCGATGGGACAAAAACTCCCGTCAACGAGGACTACTATGTGAAGTTTTCCGTGTCCCAGGATGTATATTCCGCTGATGGTTTCACATTCGGCATCGGCGCCTGGGCCGCATATTATAACAATGCATACCTTGAAGCTGACGGCTGGAGCGATGCCGGAATAAGCCTCAGAACATCCAAAGAAGCGGGCAACGCACGCTTCAGCGGCACCGCATATTACGCCCGTTCTCTTTCTTCAGATTTCCAGAAAGAATATACCGGGGTCGGCAAACTCAAAAACCACCTCTGGGCTGAATTCGGCGTCGGCTATACTTTTTAACCTCCTGAACATTACGTCTCTGTAAAAAAACTGCCCGGTGTCCCTTTCACATCAGAAAGAAATGGACACCGGGCCTTTTTGTTATATATTGACATCAGAGACATCAATGCTTCACAATGCGAAACCCCTGTGACGTGATGATCAGGACGGGAAACATACATGAAAAAAATACATTCCACCGAGCTTCTCTATGAAATAGGAAAAACCTTCACCGCCATGGAGGACATCAACTCCCTCCTCCAGGAGGTGCTGAATGTCCTCGCACGGCATCTTCCCATGAAGCGCAGCATGATCACCGTGTATCAACCGGAAACGGAGGATATTTCTATTGATGTCTCCTTCGGCTATTCCGATGAACAGATCAGCAGGGGGCGATACAAACCCGGAGAAGGGGTAATCGGCTCCGTCATATCGACAGGAAAGGCCGTTATCATCCCATCGGTCCAGGACGAACCGCGCTTCCTCAACAAAACAGGGGCACGGGGTACCGGCGATTCCGATACTACCGCCTTTATCTGCGTCCCGATTAAAAATGCCGGCGGCACCATCGGAACAATCTCTATTGACATCCTGAATGCCGGCGATATATCCCTGGAACATGTATCAGAGATCATCACCTACCTGGCAGTGATGATCTCCCATGCCGTGCTGCACCGGCGCGAGATGCGGCTGAAAGCCCAGATGCTGGAAAACGAAAACAGGCTTCTTAAAAAGAAACTCTCCCTTGACCAGTCCCCGCGGAAGCTGATAGGCAATTCCAAGGCAATGGAAGACCTCTATGAAAAAATTCTCATGGTGGCGGATACAGATTCTACTGTTCTCATAACCGGCGAAAGCGGCACCGGGAAGGAACTGGTGGCCCATGAAGTACACCATAATGGAAGCAGGAAGGACAGGCCATATATTAAAGTAAACATTTCCGCTATCCCGGAAACCCTCATCGAAAGCGAACTCTTCGGCCATGAGAAGGGGGCATTTACGGGTGCATTAAAACAGAAAAAAGGAAAGTTCGAGCTTGCCCGGGGAGGCACCATCTTCCTTGATGAAATCGGCGACCTGAGTATGCACCTTCAGGTGCACCTGCTGCGCGTGCTGCAGGAGAAATCCATCGAACGCCTGGGAGGCAGTGAAACGATTTCCCTTGATGTCCGGATAATCGCCGCAACCCATCAGGACCTTGAGAAAAAAATACGGGAGGGCAGCTTCAGGGAGGACCTCTTTTACCGCCTCAATGTTTTCCCGATATATGCGCCTCCTCTCCGGGAACGGAAAGCGGACATTATGCTCCTCGCGGATCACTTCCTTGAGCTGTATGCCGGTAAATTCAATAAAAAAATTAACCGCATCAGCAGCGATGCCATTGACCTCCTCACCAGCTACCACTGGCCGGGAAATGTACGTGAGCTTGAAAACTGCATGGAGCGGGCGGTAATCATGAGTACGGAGGATGTTATTCGCAACTATCATCTCCCCCCCTCCCTGCAGTCCGTGAATAAATCCGCGGCAGCACCCCGTACCCTTGACGAGATGACAGACCTTTTTGTCAGAGAGATTATTATCGACCACCTTAAAATGACCGACGGGAACATCACCAGGGCCGCGGAGATGCTGGGCACCACCAAACGCATCCTCACGTACAGGGTAAACCAGTTAGGCATCGAGTATGCAAAGTACCGCCGCGAATCCTGACACCCACGGCATCACCAAAAAAGTAATTGCCCTCCCTGAGTTCATGTAGTACATCTCACATACAAAACACATTGCAGGTGATACTATGAAAATACGTCCCTTTAATCTCTTTCTCATACTGAGCCTCATCGCGATATTCCTCTGGTCTGTCATCAGGCCACATGACCACTTTACCTGGTTTCTCGAAGTCGCGCCGGTCATTATCGGCACCGTATTTCTTCTGGCCACATTCCGCCGGTTTACCTTCACGCAGCTTTTATATGTACTCCTGTGGCTTCACGCGATTGTGCTCATTGTGGGGGGACATTACACCTATGCACTTAATCCCCTCTTTGAATGGATAAAAACAACCTTTGACCTCACAAGAAATTATTATGACCGCCTGGGGCATTTTTTCCAGGGTTTTGTTCCGGCAATTCTGGCCCGGGAAGTCCTGCTGCGCTTCTCTCCTCTCAACAGAGGGAAATGGCTTAACTTCATTGTGGTATGCATCTGCCTCGCGGTGAGCGCCTTTTATGAACTTGTTGAATGGTGGGTCGCCGCCGCCACCGGAGAAGCGGCGGAATCGTTTCTCGGCACACAGGGAGACGTGTGGGACAGCCAGTGGGACATGTTCATGTGCCTCGTGGGTGCGGTGTGCGCAATTGCCCTTCTTGGGGTACTCCATGACAGATATCTCGCAAAGCACGAGGAGGAGCAGAGGGCATTGCAGAAATAATCGTTTTTTGTTTGACGGTATCGTCCCGATGGCCCTGATTATACAGCAGCACAGCATTTGTACCGGGAGGTCTGTTTGTCTGAACTTGTACTGGTAATTCTGAGTTTACTTGCAGTTTCGTTTCTCTGTTCAGTACTGGAAGCAGTGATACTTTCGATAACACGGCCCTACATTCAGTTTCTCATTGATAAAAAAATCCGGTCAGCGAAAATTCTTGAGAAGATGAAAGGAAATATCGAGGAGCCAATTTCCGCGATACTTACTCTTAACACAATTTCTCATACTGTCGGCGCTGCGGTTTCCGGAGCTCTTGCGCTGCAGCTTTTCGGCTCACAGTGGATGGCGCTTTTCTCAGCTATCCTCACGCTCATTATTCTTGTGCTGTCAGAAATTATCCCCAAAACCCTGGGAGCCCACTACTGGAAAGCCCTGGCCCCTGCCTCGGCATATATCCTCAGGATAATGATATTTTTATTGAAACCGCTCATTGTGCCGGTCCATTACCTGTCACATCTCTTCATAAAGGAAAATCCCTCATCCAGGATCAGCAAAGCTGAAGTGATCAACTATGTCCGCCTCGGGTATTATCAGGGAATACTCGATGATCCGGAAATGGAAATCATAGAAAACCTTTTCTCCCTGCAGTCAATCAAGGCGCGAGATATCATGACCCCGCGTACCGTGGTGTTCTGGCTTCCCGGCGACAGTACCGTGGAGTCAGTAATAAAAAACCATGGGGACCTCGGGTTTTCCCGAATACCTCTGTACAATCCCGTGAAAAACACAGTTGAAGGAATCGTGATGACAAGGGACATTATGAATGCCGGAATAAAAAACAAACTCCAAAAAAAGCTGAAAGCCCTGGCTCAGGAACCAGTTTTTGCCACTGAAAGCTTTTCAGCATTTAAACTTTTAAACATATTTACCGAGAAGAAGGCACACGTTGCGGTTGTCCTCAATGAATACGGCGACTACACCGGAATTGTGACACTGGAGGACGTCCTGGAATCCCTTCTGGGAAGGGAACTTGTTGATGAGTTTGACAGATATGAGGATATGCAGCAATTGGCCCGTCAGAAATTCACGAAGAAAAATCGCATTGGCAAAAAAAACAAAATTTCGAACTAATCAGGCAGGCCCCAATGGCGCTGATCGTTAAACAAAAATTCACCACGCTCACCGGCATCAGCACTGTTGCCATCACCGCAGACCCTGGATGCAGGGCAGGGTGGGAAAAAAACTTTGTGCCGCTCCTCGAAAAAGTGGAAAGAGAACATCATCCCGGAGCATACATCGTAGCGGGAGACCTTTCCCTGAATTCGGATGACGGGGAGTACCGCCGCATCCTCGGTCACATTGAAAAAACAAACGCCGCCTGGATTACCGTTCCCGGCGATCACGACAGGCCCATTCGCAACTTCATGAAATACTTCGGCGCAACGCGGAAAGTGGCGGACATTGACGGCTGGCGGTTTATCGGCCTTAACACCGCGAACCGGATGTTCCTGAAGCGGGAGGAGGAATGGCTGGACGAGAACATCCGCAAAAACTCCATTATCTTTTCCCATGTCCCTCCGGAGGCGGAAGGGTGGACCTTCCATTCCCTCTGGCCCCGTTCATCGAACCGGTTCCTGAGTGCCGTGAAGAAACACCGGAAACAGATTCATGCGATGTATTTCGGCCACATTCACGGCTATTCCGAGCGGGAATACCTCGGCATTCCCATGATTGCCACGGGAGCGGTAGCGGAGTCACTGGTGGTCCGGGACAACCGGTATCAGGGAAAGGGATTTTTTGAAATGGTGATCATGGATACGGCGTCTGGGAAAACAACGCTCTGCAGAATGAACTGACTGCTAACGATGAATCATCGGAACTCATCCCGGAATACAGCACCCACGGCCTGACCATCCTCACAACATCACCGAAATACCCACAAAGACGAAATGGAACATCGCGAAAGTGTAGACTTTATCGTTGTCCGCGCCTCCCTCAAGCATGCGGTACCCTGCACGGAACTTCCAGGAGTCACCGGCTCGGTATACCAGAGCAGCCATCACATCCTCTGCCCGTCCCTGTGGAGCTGCCATGGCGTCACCCTCCAGCAGTACTCCCAAGTAATCGATGAAATAGTACTCCAGGTGAAAATGAAAAAGCGGCACAAACCCCACATTGGTGTATTCGGCGCGTTCCGTATCTCCTTCCACTGAAACCAGGGCGTCCCGGATCAGCCCGGTGCCGCCTATCCCTATAATCAGGTCCCTCTCCGCCACAAGATTATACCGGTAGGTGAAACGGTACGTATCAAACTGATACCGCGCTGAAAGGGACATCCCGGCGGGAAATACCGCATCATCGAACCGCACTGTGCTGTTGACACTACCCTCAGCATCCGCCCTGAGGGGAGCTGCGGTAAAAGAAAAATCATGATGTCCCCGGAAAACATATCCAACCCGCCCGCGGTAATACCATACCGGATCAGTGTCAAGGTCCTCTGAAAGTGATATCCGGGTACCATCGTCACCGGGAATGGCAACATCGTTATAGCCCGTGTATGCCCTGCCGCCCTCGGCATCAACATAGAACCCCGCTAATGCGGGAACAGATGCGATGATCATTATAAATACAGAGAGTATTAATTTCATTCGCGCAGTCTCCTTATCATGTAATGACAGCAATATATTTCATCCCGTCTTTTCGATCAACCATGTTTATATAATTTCTACCGCCCTCTCCCCCGCACGGAACAACAGATTGTGAAGCACATTTCTTTTCCATTAATGCCTATTTCTTAATGCTCCCCTGACCTTATATTTTTGTTTTTGATTTGACGAATAATCAATAACGTACAAAGATATGGTTTCCCGGACAATACTATGATAATGAAATGGAGACAGATATGATCAAGTCCTTCAACAAAGACGAGAAGAAAGCGCTCATTGCCATCATGAAGTTCGTCGCCAGCGCCGACGGCAGTATAACCGATGAAGAAATCAGGACATTCAACGAGATAGCCGAACAGAAAAACTTTGATGATTTTCAGGAGATATTCACTGAAGTTGACACTGAAATCCGCACCCTCGACGATATAATGGAACTTGCAAAAAAAGTCCGGAAGAAGACCCATGAGTATGATATACTCCGGTATGCATTCGAAATAGCAATAGCCGGCACCAGAGTTGAACCGGAGGAAGTGGAAATCCTTCGTCTCCTCGGAAAAGAATGGGGAGTCGATATCAAATCACTTCTCAAAGGATAATCACTGAACTAACACATGTACAGAGAAGATTTTCTCGATTACCCCGACAGGTCCCGGACTCGTTTCCGGATAAATAAAAATACATCGCGCCAGAATATTGTGCTCATTCACGGTATCGGCGAGAGCCTGGAACTCTATGAATATATGTTCCCCTATTTCGACAGGGCCGGGATGTCCCTCCACGCCATAGAGCTCGCGGGTCACGGGGCATCCAGCGGAATTCCCGCACATATTGACAGCTGTGAAAGTTATCTCCGTGACCTGAAGCGTTTCATTTACGGCAATCTCAGAAACACTCCGGTGTACTGCATAGGACACGACATCGGCGCCCTCACCGCGATGCGTCTCGCGGAAGATCCCAGGTTTCATGTGGAGGGTCTGGTGCTCACCTCGCCCGTCATGTCCCTGAAGCTGGACTTCTTTCTCAGAACCGGGATTGTGCTTCTCGCGAAGCTCATGCCGGAACACAGAATTTCACCCGGAAACGCCCTCATGGCAAATATTACCCATGTTGATGAAACAGCACAGGCTGTATCACACAACCTGTCAAAGGGCGGGGGCGGCATCACGGCAGGTCTGATCCACGCGGTACTGCGGGAACAGAAATATCTTTCCCCTGGAGCAGAGGCCCTGCGGGCAATAAAAACCCTTCTCATCCTCGGCGAAGAGGATATCATCATTGACACACAGAAGGTCATTTCATATTATCAGACACTCTTCAACGGCACGGACAACCTGAAAGTCATTCAGTGCAAAAACTGTTTTCATGCAGTTCTTCTGGAAAAAAACAGATTGAATTTCATTGAAAATATTATCAAATGGATACAAACTCGCGGATCGGAGATATAGTATCCCCGGCAGACAAAAAAAGCTCCGCGGGTTGCAGATGCATCCATCAGAAATGCAATAATAAAACCAGCACACTGCCGCGGCTCTGCAGAAATTTTTTAACACAGGAAACACACAATGGGAATCGTTTCATCCAAACCGACAATTACCAGAAAAGAACTGGAGGGAGTACTCAACTGTCTCATCAAGGATGAGCTCCTCTATGGCGTGACCGTAAAAAATTTTGAAACCCGGCTCTCCGACTTTCTTGGCATCAAATACTGTTGCGCGGTTAATTCGCAGACTGCCGCATATCACCTTGCCTTCAAGGCCCTTGAAATCGGCGAAGGCGACGAGGTAATTATTCCTTCATATTTCAACTATGCTCCTTTAAGCGCCCTCACCTTCACCGGGGGAACGCCGGTCCTTGTGGACATTGACAGCGGGTCACTGACGCCCTCTGCCGGTCAAATACTGGAAAAAATCACAGAGAAAACCAGGGCGGTAGTTGTCGGTCACCTCTTCGGCTTTATAACAGAGCTCCCCGACCTGGGAGAACAGAAAGTCTCCATCATCGAGGACATTTCCTATTCAATAGGGGCCGATATACACGGCGACACTGAAAAAAAGGCCGCAATAACCATTGCATCATTTTCACCCACCATGATGATTACAACCGGCAATGGTGCCGTCGTCATGACGCCGAATTCCCGGCACTTTGCCGTTATGCGAGATCTCCGCGGCAACAACGAAATGGACGCTACCCTCAAATATGATTATACCATGACAGACTTTCAGGCTGCCATGGGAGTATCCCAGCTTATGCGGCTCCCAAATTTGATAAAGCGCAGGAGGGAAATTGCCCGCATGTATTATGATGCCCTCAAGCTCACCTCCCACAAATCATTGTATGCATTTAATGACGCATTTCTTTATCAGTCTTTTCCCGTGCTTTTTGACGCCACGGCTGAACACATAGAAAAATACTGGAAAAAAGCGGGTATTGAGCTGTACAGGCCCATTCAGTTCCCGCTGCATCATTATTGTGACGGGAAACCCATGGACTTCCCGAACAGCGACCGCCTGACAAAAAAAATGTATTCGCTCCCGATTTATCCCGCACTTTCGAAGAAAGAAATAGAAAAAATTTCCCTCGCTCTGGCTAATTTTATATAGGTGTCTGCAAATATGTATATTCTTACAATTGAGGAAAGCTTTGCCGCCGCGCACCAGCTTCGGGGCTATAAAGGAAAATGCGAAAACCTTCACGGCCATAACTGGAAAGTAGTACTGAGTGTGAAGGGATCAGTTTTAAATGATATCGGTCTCCTTGTGGATTTCGGCGATCTCAAAGCGATGCTCAGGGAAACCCTTGCCGAACTGGACCACCATAATCTGAATGAAGTCACCTCCTTTATGAAGCATAACCCCAGTTCAGAAAATATCGCACGGTACATTTCCGACCGCATATCAGAAAAATTATCGGGCAGTCAAACAGCGCCCGCAATCATCGATTCAGTTACTGTATGGGAATCGGCAACATCCCGTTGCACCTATATTCCCGATGCGGGGAAAGATAAGAAATAAATAAAAAAAGCTTGTTTTTTTATAATAACTGTCATAGTTTTATGCGTCTGCAGGCATAATAATTTTTTATAAAAAAATAATTTTTCCCCTGTATTCGATTGACATTTTAAGTGCCTGTGAATAGATTGCGTACCATTCTTTGGTGCTTGTATTTTCTGTTGTGTTTCTATAAGAATTTTATTTTTTTTTTATAAATTACTTGATTTTTTTTTAACCATCAAGTACGGTCTCATATAAAATTTCATATAAAAGGAGTTAATCTAGTATGAAAAAGAATATCCTCTTAGTATTATTCGTTGCTGTATTCGCATTTGCAGTTACATTTGTAGGTTGCAAACAGCAAGCAGCAGATCAGCCAGCAGCAGATCAGCCAGCAGCAGAGCAAGCAGCTCCTGCAGCAGATCAGGCAGCACCGGCAGCAGATCAGGCAGCACCAGCAGAACAAGCAAAGTAAAGATCTTTTTCAGATTACTACTTAAAAAAAGGAGGATATTCCAATATCCTCCTTTTTTATTTTTTATCGCGGACAATTTCTGTTTTTTTATGCTTGAATTAAATTATCCTGAAATGATACAAGTTATTATAAGGGTTTTCGGTATAAATATATACATTTTGAAAAATAATTTAATAGATTGAAAATCACCATGGAAGAAAAAAAAACCGCGATGGATAATAAGGGACGTGAACCGGACAAGGACATTGTCACCTTTGAGGCGAATGAAATACTCGGTACCGATGATGTGATAAAAAAACTGAAGACCTTCAATGCGGACAGCCGTGAAAAAGAAATTGCCGTCGACTTTGTCCAGTCATACGTGAATTTTATGGAAGAGCTTGTGACGCACGATCTCCAGGTCAACCTGAACAGAAATAATGTTGAAATCCGTGATCTCGTTTCCCATGTCAACAGCATGATGAGGGAAAAATCCGAATTTATTTTTAACACGATGGTACTTCACAGCCCGGCCCACTACCGCAATATCCAGACAGATCTTCTGAAAAAAGGCACTGCGGCAGAGGAATAGCTGGTTCGCGGCATTACCTGACTTCTTCCTTCCAGTGAAATCCCGGAATATATGTGGTATATTTATTGATAGCCGTTACATGTTTCAGGTAAATGAATTCACTCCCCCAAAGGAGACTCTCACCAGTGGACAAAATTAATTCTCATAATAAAAAGGTACTGCGGGAAAGCATTGACAGTATTGTCAGGACTCTCTGTGATCCTGAAATGTACGATGCCCTGTGCCACAGGACCATCCACGAAGAACCGATGCCTTCAATTAAGGACCTGAACGCTATCGTGGAGATGCTCCGGTCAGTCCTGTTCCCCGGATATTTCGGTAATTCCGAACTCCACACCACCACCATGTCCTACTATATCGGCTCAACGATTGACAATGTGTACCGCCAGCTCTCCGAACAGGTGCGCAGGGGACACTGTTTTATCTGCAACAACAGTGAAACGAAATCCTGTGATGAATGCCACGAAGATTCCTCTGCCACAGCGATGGAATTCATTAAAAAAATCCCCTATATCCGCCACATGCTGGCAACAGATGTTTCCGCGGCATACGAAGGTGACCCGGCTGCCAAAAACCCCGGTGAAACCATATTCTGCTA